>NZ_JANLGL010000372.1:0-3164 GCF_024655625.1 Pseudomonas sp. 18.1.10 | reverse complement strand
CACATCTGTTTCTGATACACCGCTTTCGCGAGCAAGCCCGCTCCCACATTTGACCGAGTTGTTTTCAAGACCCCACAAAAAAGCCCGCCACCGAGTGATCGGTGGCGGGCTTTTTTGTAGCGGCAATCCTTAGATCGCGCCGCGCTGACGCAACAGCTCCAGCACTTGCTTGACGCTCTCTTCCAGCGACAACGCCTGGGTGTCGATCACCAGGTCGGCATTCAACGGCACGTCGTACGGGAAGGATTCACCCGGGATGTTATCCCCACCCGCCGCGTACAACCCTTGCGGATCACGCTCGGCGCACACCAGCGGCGACGCTTGCACGTAGACCGTCAGCAAACGATCACCGCCGATCAGTGCCTTGGCCTGTTCACGGCCTTCGGCATCCGGCGCAACAAACGCGGCCAGGGTCAGCAAGCCCGCTTCGTTGAACTGACGCGCCACGTGCGCGGCGCGACGCCAGTTCTCGGTGCGGCCGGCGCGGTCTTGTGGCAGGCCTTTGTTCAGGTCGTGACGCAGGTTCTGGCCATCCAGCACGAACACCGCACGGCCCATGTCGAACAGCTTGCGCTCAACCGCATAGGCCAGGGTGCTCTTGCCAGCGCCCGACAAGCCGCTGAACAGCACGGTGGCCGGTTGCTGGCCGAAGCGCTGGGCACGTTCTTCGGTGGCCACGTGGGCCAACTTGCCGTGCTGCGCCGAACTGCCGTGGGTCACTGGCGGCGCGACGATCATGCCCGCCGCAACGGTGCCGTTGGTCAAACGGTCGATAACGATAAACGCACCGGTGGTGCGGTTGCTGTCGTAACCGTCCAGGGCAATGGCGGCGTCGAGGCTGACCTTGACCCGGCCAATCTCGTTCAATTGCAGCGAACTCGCCGGGCCTTCGGCCAGGGTGTTCACATCCACACGGTGCACGATGCTGGTGATGGAACCCGGCACGTAGCTGGTGGCGCGCTTGATGTCGTATTTCTTGCCCGGCAGCATTGGCTCTTCGGCCATCCACACCAGCATGGCGTCGAAGGCGTCGGTCACTTGCGGCACGTTGTCGGCGTGTACCAACAGGTCGCCACGGGAGATGTCGATCTCGTCTTCCATGGTCAGGGTCACGGCCTGGCCAGGACCTGCGTGCTCCAACTCACCTTCAAAGGTGACGATGGATTTGACGCGGCTGCTCTTGCCCGACGGCAGCACCACGACTTCGTCGCCCTTGTGCACGATGCCGCTGGCCAGGGTGCCGGCGAAACCACGGAAGTTCAGGTTCGGACGGTTGACGTACTGCACCGGGAAACGCAGGTCGGTGTAGTTGCGGTCGTTGGCGATCTCGACAGTCTCGAGGATCTCCATCAGCGACTGGCCGGTGTACCAAGGCGAGCGCTCGCTCTTGTTCACCACGTTGTCGCCCTTGAGCGCCGACATCGGCACGAACGCCATGGTGCTCGGCTTGAACGCGATACCTTCGGCGAACTTCAGGTAATCGGCCTTGATCGACTCGAATACGCTTTGGTCAAAGCCGTTGATGTCCATCTTGTTGACGGCAATCACGATGTGCTTGATGCCCAGCAACGAGGCGATATAGCTGTGGCGACGGGTCTGGGTCTGCACGCCGTAGCGGGCGTCGATCAGGATGATCGCCAGGTCACAGGTAGACGCACCGGTGGCCATGTTGCGGGTGTACTGCTCATGGCCCGGGGTGTCGGCGATGATGAATTTGCGCTTGGCGGTGGAGAAGTAGCGGTAGGCCACATCGATGGTGATGCCCTGCTCACGCTCGGCCTGCAGGCCGTCGACCAGCAAGGCCAGGTCGATGTCGTCACCGGTGGTGCCGACCTTCTTCGAATCGCGGGTGATGGCTTCCAGATGATCTTCGTAGATCATCTTGGAGTCGTGCAGCAGGCGCCCGATCAGGGTGCTCTTGCCGTCGTCGACGTTGCCGCAGGTCAGGAAGCGCAACATTTCCTTGCGCTCGTGCTGGCCCAGGTAGGCGAGGATGTCCTCGCTGATCAAATCAGATACGTGCGACATGACAACCCCTTAGAAATAACCCTGACGTTTTTTATCTTCCATCGAGCCTGCACCATCGTGGTCGATGACACGGCCCTGGCGCTCGGAAGTTCGCGTCAGGAGCATTTCCTGAATGATGTCCGTCAGCGTCTCGGCTTCGGACTCCACCGCGCCCGTCAACGGGTAGCAGCCAAGGGTACGGAAACGTACTTTCTTTTTGACGATTCGGGCTTTGTCTTCGTCGGACAAGTGCTCGAGGATGCGGTCGTCGTCGATCATTATCAACGTACCGTTCTTCTCGATCACGTCGCGTTCGGCGGCGAAGTACAGCGGCACGATCGGGATGCCTTCGAGGTAGATGTACTGCCAGATGTCCAGCTCGGTCCAGTTGGACAGCGGGAACACACGGATCGACTCGCCCTTGTTGACGTTGCCGTTGTAGACGTTCCACAACTCCGGGCGCTGGTTCTTCGGGTCCCAGCGGTGCTTGCTGTCGCGGAACGAGTACACGCGCTCTTTGGCGCGGGATTTCTCTTCATCGCGACGGGCACCGCCAAAGGCTGCGTCGAAACCATGCTGGTCCAGGGCTTGCTTGAGGCCCTCGGTCTTCATAATGTCGGTGTGCTTGGCGCTGCCGTGGGTGAACGGGTTGATGCCCTGCGCCACGCCATCCGGGTTGACGTGGGTAATCAGGTCCAGGCCCAGCTCGGCGACCATCTTGTCGCGGAACTTGTACATCTCCTGGAATTTCCACTGGGTGTCCACGTGCATCACCGGGAACGGCAGCTTGCCCGGGAAGAACGCCTTGCGTGCCAGGTGCAGCATCACGGCGGAGTCTTTACCGATCGAGTAGAGCATCACCGGGTTATCGAACTCGGCGGCGACCTCGCGGATGATGTGGATGCTTTCCGCCTCCAGCTGTTTCAGATGCGTCAGTTTGTCGACCATGGTTACTCACGGAAAAACGATCTTATGGACGGCCAGCGGGCCGTGTTCGAGCGGGGCATGCTAGCACAGCACCTTCTTCTAATCAGGGAGCTGGCTAGATCGAAACGGTATATGAATATGCCCCCAGGTTTGGCTACTCACTCCCTGTGAACACTGGACAGTGTGGGAGCGGGCTTGCTCGCGAAGGCGGTGTATCAGAAACAGATGTG
>NZ_JANLGL010000371.1:0-3208 GCF_024655625.1 Pseudomonas sp. 18.1.10 | reverse complement strand
GGCGGTGTGTCAGTCGATGCATGTGTTAACTGACCTACCGCTTTCGCGAGCAAGCCCGCTCCCACATTTGGACCTCTTTTTCACCTCAGGTCTGCGGTGATTTCAAGACTTTATCCAACCCCACCACGATCAACGCAATCACAACAAACCCCACCAAAATCCCCCCGGCATTCACAAACACCTGTGGATATCCAAGGCTGTCCACATCAATGAACGGGTACTGATACTGCCCCAGCAAATGCCCCCGCAGCAGCACATAGGCGAAGTACACCAGCGGGTAAATCACCCAGGCGCCGATGTGCTTGAGCCGCAACGTGCCCTTGGGCACACACCGCCACCAGTAGATCAAGAACAGCACCGGCATCACGTCGTGGAGCAATTCGTCGGCGATGAATTGAAAGCCTTCGGGCTGCCACAAATGCCGCAGCAGGAGGCTGTACGCCAGGCCCACCACCGCGATGCTCACGGCAATGCCACTGCTGACCTTGGGCGCGAGAAAGAACCGCTTCGCGGGTGAATCACGCGTCACCAGCGCATAACTCAACACCACCACCGCCAAGGTGTTGGTCAGCACCGTGAAGAAACTGAAAAAGTTGACCAGCCCGCCCAACAGGCTGGCGCCGCTGGACCAGCGCGAATGGAAAATCAGGTACTGCTGGATCGCCAGCCCCACCCACCCCGCCAGCGCCGCTGCCGCGACAAAGCGCTTCACCGGCTCAATCCAACGGGCGTTTGGTGCGCATCAACTTGACGTACAACCCTTCGACTTTCTCCCGCGCCCACGGGGTCTTGCGCAGGAAGGTCAGGCTCGACTTGATGCTCGGGTCGCTCTTGAAGCAGCGGATATCAATGCGCTCGGCCAGGCCGTCCCATTCGTAGTGTTCCACCAGCGTGGTGAGGACGTGTTGCAGGGTCACACCGTGGAGCGGGTCGTTGCTTGTCGCGGTCATGCCGGGCCTATGAAAAAAAGGGTCACGAAGGTGCACACCTTATCACCCCGTCCGCCCAGTTATAAAAAGTTCCCGTTCCCAGCTAAAAAGAGATGTTATATTGTAACCATCGATATCAAATCTTTTCGCCGTTTTGCCAAGGAATGTCCGATGCCCCTCTCTTCTCTGTGGCGCTTGACCCCGCTTGCCGCCGCCCTGCTCATCAGCGCCCAAACCCAGGCCCTTGAGCTGCAACCCCAAGTCATTACCGGCAACCCGCTGGGCAGCGCACAACTCGCCTCGCCCACTACCGTGCTGGAAGGCGATGAGCTGACCCTGCAACAAAAAGGCAGCCTGGGCGAAACCCTGAACAAGCAGCCGGGCGTGTCGTCGTCGTACTTTGGCCCAGGTGCGAGCCGGCCGATCATCCGTGGCCAGGACGGCGACCGCATCCGCATCCTGCGCAACGGCGTCGGCGCACTGGATGCGTCGTCGTTGTCCTACGACCACGCGGTGCCGCTGGACCCGGTCAACGTTGACCGTATCGAAATCGTCCGTGGCCCGGCCGCGTTGTTGTACGGCGGCAGCGCCATCGGCGGCGTGGTCAACACCTTCGACAACCGCATCCCCACCGAAGCCATCGAAGGCATCCACGGCGCCGGTGAATTGCGCTACGGCGGCGCCGACACCACCCGCAGCAGCGCCGGCCGCCTGGAAGCCGGCAACGGCACGTTCGCCTTGCACCTGGACGCCAATGCGCGGGAATTCAACGACCTGAAAATCCCCGGCCAGGCCCGCAGCCGCCACGCCGCCGAGACCGAAGATGCCCCCGGCAAAAACGGCCGCCTGGGCAATAGCGACGGGCGCCAGGACGGCGGCGCGGTGGGCGGTTCCTACACCTGGGATGACGGTTATGCCGGCCTGTCCTACAGCAGCTATGACGCGAACTACGGCTCCCCTGCCGAACAGGACGTGCGCATCCGCATGAAGCAGGATCACTACGCCTTCGCGTCGGAAATCCGCAACCTGCAAGGCCCATTTACCTCGGTGAAAGTCGATGCGGGCTACACCGATTACGAACACCGCGAAATCGAAGGCGGCGAGACCGGCACGATCTTCAAGAACAAAGGCTATGAAGCCCGCGTAGAAGCCCGTCACCAGCCCATCGGCCCGTTCAACGGCGTGGTCGGCGCGCAAGTGACCCGTAACGAATTCTCGGCCCTGGGCGAAGAAGCCTTCGTGCCGCAGACCGACACCAATGCCGGCGCGCTGTTTATTCTTGAAGAAATGCAAGCCACCGAGCGCCTCAAGCTCAGCCTTGGCGGGCGCCTGGAACACACCAGCGTCGATCCCGACGCCAAGGGCAACGCGCGCTTTGCCGGCGCCGACAAGTCCAATGACTTCACCGCTGGCAGCCTGTCGTCGGGCGCGGTGTACACCCTCACCCCGATCTGGTCCGTCGCCGCGACCCTGGGCTACACCGAGCGCGCACCGACCTTCTACGAGCTGTACGCCAACGGCGCCCACGTGGCCACCGGCACCTACGAGTTGGGCGATGCCAACCTGAAGAAAGAAAAAGCCGTGTCCAGCGACCTGGCCCTGCGCTTTGACAATGGCACCCACAAGGGCAGCTTCGGCGTGTTCTACAGCCATTTCTCCAACTACATCGGCCTGCTGGGCAGTGGTCGTACGTTGAACGACGAAGGTGAAGAAGACGCTGCTGGCATCCCCGAGTACACCTACTCTGGCGTACGCGCCCGTTTCGCCGGCTTCGAAGCCCAGGATCACTGGAAACTCGGCGAAAGCGCCTACGGCAAGTTCGCCCTGGAACTGTCGGGCGACTACACCCGCGCCACCAACCTCGACACCGGCGAAGCCTTGCCACGCATTGCCCCGCTGCGCGTGAACAGCGGCTTACTGTGGGAACTGGACCGCTGGCAGGCGCGGATCGACGTAGAACACGCCGCCGGCCAAGGCCGTGTGCCGGATAACGAAAGCGGCACCGACGGCTACACCACCCTGGGTGCGAGCGCGGGCTATCGCTTCAACGTCGGTGGCAGCCAGTGGCTGGCGTTTGTGAACGGTGAAAACCTGACCAACCAGACTGTGCGTTATGCCAGTTCGATCCTGCGTGACATCGCGCCGGCGCCGGGTAGAAGCGTGCAGGTCGGCATCCGCACCACCTTCTAACAAACACCACTAATCCCCCTGTGGAGCAGGGTTTGTGTGGGAGCGGGCTTGCTCGCGAATGCGGTGGATCAGTTGAAATATCTGTGACT
>NZ_JANLGL010000370.1:0-3211 GCF_024655625.1 Pseudomonas sp. 18.1.10 | reverse complement strand
CACAGTTGGAATGCATTCCAAAATGTGGGAGCGGGCTTGCTCGCGAAGGCGTCAGCACAGTCAATACAAAATCAGCGACCGCCGCCCAGATCCAGAAACGTCCCCGTGGCATACGACGCCTTATCCGACAACAACCAGACAATCGCCTCCGCCACCTCATCCGGGCGCCCGCCACGAGCCATGGGAATACCCGACTCCAATTTGCTGACCCGGTCCGGGTCGCCGCTCAAGGCGTGGAAGTCGGTAAAGATATAACCCGGACGCACCGCGTTCACGCGGATACCTTCTCCCGCCACTTCCTTGGACAGGCCAATGGTGAACGTATCCAGCGCACCCTTGGACGCAGCGTAATCCACGTACTCACCCGGCGACCCCAGGCGCGCCGCCACCGACGACACGTTGACGATACTGCCGCCCTGCCCGCCATGTTTGGGCGACATGCGCAGCACCGCGTGCTTGGCGCACAGTATCGGCCCCAGCACATTGGTTTTCATGATCTTGAGAATACGGAACTCGGACATCTCATCGACTCGCGACTTGTGCCCCACGGTACCGGCGTTATTCACCAGCGCCGTGACGCGCCCCAACTCGGCATCGACACGATTGAACAACGCGATCACTTCATCTTCGATGCTGACATCGGCCCGCACCGCGATAGCCTGCGCACCCAGCGCGCGGACCTGCTCCAGCACACGGTGGGCAGCGGCCTCGTCGGACTGGAAATTGATGCAGATACGATAGCCCTGGCGCGCAGCCAGCAAGGCCGTCTCGGCGCCGATCCCGCGGCTGCCTCCGGTGATGATGACGACTTTGTCCATGGGCGTGGTCTCCTGATCCAACCGAGTGTTTAGGGTTGGATCCAAGAATACCCGTCAGCCTACGCTTTTGTCAGGCGCCGCGAGTTCTTCGGCGCGCTGGATGTCGGCCATGAAACGCTCCGCCGGCAACGGGTGGCCGAGCAGGTAGCCCTGCAGGGAATTGCAGCCGAGGCGTGTGAGGAAATTCTGCTGCACATCGGTCTCCACCCCTTCAGCGACGATGCGCAACCCCAGGGCGTGGCCGAGGGCGACGATGGCCGAGACGATGGCCGCATCATCGCCGTCGTGTTCCAGGTCACGCACGAAACCACGGTCGATCTTCAGCTCGTTGGCCGGCAGGCGCTTGAGGTACATCAGGCTGGAATAACCGGTACCGAAGTCATCGATGGACAGGTCGACGCCCATGTCCGACAGCAGCTGCAACACCGTCATGCTTGCATCGGCGTCGCTCATGGCGGTGGTTTCAGTGATTTCCAGGGTCAGGCTGTTGGCCGGCAATTGGTGACGGTCCAGGGCCGAGGCCACGCTCTTGACCAGCCCGGCGTGACAGAACTGCATCGCCGACAGGTTCACGGCGATGCGCCAGTCTTCATAACCCTGGGCATACCACAGGCGCATCTGGCGACAGGCTTCGTTGAGCACCCACTCGCCGATGGGAATAATCAGCCCGGTCTTTTCCGCCAATTCGATAAACGTCGCCGGCAACAGCAAGCCTTGCTGCGGATGCTCCCAGCGCAACAGCGCTTCGGCGCCCACCGGAATACCACTGACGGCATCGAACTTGGGTTGGTAATGCAGGCAAAACTGCTGTTGCTCGACGGCGTTGCGCAAGTCCTGCAACAGCTGTAGTTGCTTGCGCGCATTGGTGTTCATCGACACGTCGAAGAAGCTGTAGCCGTTCTTCCCCATGCCCTTGGCGTGGTACATCGCGGCGTCGGCGTTCATCAGCAGTTCCTGGGGGTTGCCGCCGTTGCCGGGGAAGATCGCAATGCCCACGCTCGCGGAAATCTTCAGCTCATGTTCGGCCACCTTGAACGCGCGGTTGACCAGGCCCACCTGGCGCTCGGCGAGGCGCAGCGCATCGTCGGGCTGGGTCAGGCGCACCAGCAACACAAACTCATCGCCGCCGATGCGCGCCAGGGTGTCCTGGCTGCGCAGGTCTTCGCGCAGGCGCAGGCCGACTTCACGCAGCAATTGGTCGCCCATGTGGTGGCCGAAGGCATCGTTGACCGGTTTAAAGCCGTCGAGGTCGATAAACATCAGGGCAAAACAGCCGCCCTTCTCGTTGACCGCTTGCATGGCCTGCTGAATCCGGTCGGCGAGCAAGGTGCGATTGGGCAGCCCGGTCAGGGTGTCGTGCAGGGCCAGGTGGGTCAGTTCCTGGTTGGCCAGACTCAGGGAATCCGCCAGCACCGCGGTGCGCGCCTCCAGGCGTGCGTCCAGCACCGAGGTCAGCAAGGCAATCACCAAGACCGCCAGGCTGGTGACCACCACCAGGTTGTCCAGGCCCTTGCCACTCAAACCCGACAACGCTGCGCCGCAGTAGCTTTCGTCGGCAAATTGTGCGGCTGCCATGCCGGTGTAGTGCATGCCGACGATGGCCAGCCCCATCACCACCGCTGCACCGCCGCGCATCAGGCGCACGTAAGGGGTGTTGCGCCGCAGGTGGAACGCAATCCACAACGCCGCGCCGGACGCCACCACCGCAATCAACAACGATGCGCTGAACAGTGTCGGGTCATAGTCGATGCCGGGGGTCATGCGCATCGCGGCCATGCCGAGGTAGTGCATGCTGCTGATGCCCGCGCCCATGACCAGCGCGCCAAACGCCAGCTGCCAGGCCGGCAAGTGCGGCTGGTTGACCAGCCATAACGCAAAACCGCAGGACAGCACCGCGATCAGCAACGACAACGCGGTGATGCCAACGTCAAAGCCCAGGGCAAACGGCAAGCGCAGCGCGAGCATGCCGATAAAGTGCATGGACCACACGCCCACGCCCATGGCCAAGGCCCCGCCGCTCATCCAGTAAAACACCGCGCGGCCCTTGGCCGTCGCGATGCGACCGGCCAGGTCCAGCGCGGTATAGGACGCGAGGATCGCAACGAACAGGGAGATCACGACCAGCGAGGGAGAATAGCTACCGATTAGCATGGGACTTCTCAAGACTGACGGGCCTGAAAAGCCCGTGCCAGGTGGCAAAGCGGGCGATTGTAGCGAGAAAGATTCTTGTACAGTTGAAATATTAGCGTATAGCCATCACTGCCTTTTTGACGCCAATCGGCTGACTCAAAAGGCCCCTCAAATACCGGACCTGTTTGAGTCCAAATGTGGGAGCTGGCTTGTGTGGGAGCGGGCTTGCTCGCGAAGGCGGTGGGTCAGCTACTCATCTGGTG
>NZ_JANLGL010000036.1:0-40023 GCF_024655625.1 Pseudomonas sp. 18.1.10 | reverse complement strand
TGTGGGAGCGGGCTTGCTCGCGAATGCGGTGGGTCAGTCGGTACATCTGTTGACTGACACTCCGTCTTCGCGAGCAAGCCCGCTCCCACACAAGCCCGCTCCCACATTTTGATCTTCATCGTTACGGCTTTCGGGGTTTGATGCGGGCAGTTGCTTCGGCCACCAACGGATCATCCGGCCAATAATCACCCGTATCAGCTACGTCTCTAACCATTGACACTTCAGTAGGCCAGCAAGATTGGGCTTTACCACTGAGTCAGTGAACTGCTCATTGACAGTCAATGTTTGCGCCTGATATTGACGCATCAGGAACGCCAAAAGTGGAGGATTGACAGAGGCATCCGGGCTCAGATTCTTAACGCCTCCAAACATTGACAGTTTTATTTGAGTGAATGCAAACGTGCCTTTGAAAAGGCAGTGCCGAAGCCGATGAGAATTACGACAATTTGCGGCCGAGCCAAGCACTAGCGGCGAGTTCAAACCTACGCCGAGGCTATATACAAAAATCACGACCTCACTGAAGCAGATATGCGCCGAGCGCTGTTTGGCGGTGCAGCCACTTGCGCAGACTCATGCCTTACATGAACATGACAATCTTTCGGATAACTCGAACATCCAGCCAGTGAAGGCTGCGGAGAAAAAGAAGATCGATGAAAGCGTTCACCCCCCGTGTTAAGGGTCACGCTGCGGGTCGGTAATGAGTTTGAGGGTAGGAAGCACACAATGGTCCATGAGGAGGATACGCTCAGTACGCGTCTCGCAGAACAGGAAGCGATCAAAGCGGCCAGGAAGAATTACCGCCTTGTAGAGTTGGTTTCTGTAAAACCGATGTAGCGTGGCTCATCGACTTGCCACCAAAGATCAGTGCACCCGTTATAAGACCATCCCCTCGGCAAACCTGAATCAGCAGTTTCTCGACCATCCGAGTGCCCTGGGTAGTGGATAACAGTGCGAGAGGCTGTTCCTTGGCAAAACGTTGCTTAGGCTTGCTCAGCCAGCGCTGGGCTTTTTTGACGTCTCCGAACAGCGCCTCTGCCATTGCTGTCACATGTGCAAGTCGGAACAACCGATCACTCTCGTCCAGATTTAAGCGTTGTCGGCGAGCCAATCGGGCGTTAAGGGTCCCAACCGGCATAATCTTTTCAAGGGCGACTGCGTCGTACACGCCAGATTCGCTAAGCAATTTGAATCTCTCGGCTGCGAATCCTGCCGCGATAATCTCGTGGTTCTCTTGCTCTGATGCCCCTACGCCAATTTGAAGTGAAACTCCAAGATGACGTCGGTAGTGACGGTACACCGGTTTAGGCAGCAATTCAGCCAACATAGGTCGCTTCTTGACCGGCCATGTTCCACGACGGGTGACGTTCTTATAGGAAAGATGGGCTGGTAGTACAGCCCTGTCAACGTCGGCATCTGACAACAAAAATTCCCCGGGAAGAAAATGTTGCTGCTCAAGACTTCAACTGACGCGTCCACACGAGCATGCAGGTTCTCCTCACGTATTCACATGCCCGGCCGATAACCACTATGCCCTGCTGGGCACTGGATAACGGAATTAGGGATGAACCGGATGATGTTTCGCAACGCTCTCGCATTTACGCTGGCATTAGTGGCCTGTAACTCAATAGCAGCAAGCTTTGATTGTTCTAAGGCCGCAAATTTTGCGGAATCCAGCATCTGTAATGACGGCTATCTGAGTGGCGTCGACAGCATTCTGGCGCGCTCCTATCAAAAAGCCCTCGCTGAAACGGAACACCCGGATGAGCTACGGCAATCACAACGCGAATGGCTATCGGTGCGAGACCAGTGCACCACCCAGAAGTGTCTCGATCAAACCTTGGGAGCTCGTGTCACCTTTCTGGATAGTTATTCACGCGTTGAAAAAAGTAAGGCATATGCTGCAGAAGAGAAGCTGCGCAAGGATGAGTATGAAGCTCAGCGCCAGGCAGAGGATCTTGCCAACTCACAAAGAGATCAGCAGTACCGGATCGCTCAGGAACAATTCCGTCAACAAAAACAGCAATCTGCTCAGCCGCACCAGGTGGCTCAAACACAATCACAAAGTGTGCAACCGGCGCCCTCCTCTCAGAGCCCAGCCAATGTGGTTTCGGCACAGCAAGTGCGCCCTGCTCAGCCTGTAGCTGGGAAACCAGCAGTGCTACGCATGTGGCAGGCCTTCTGGGCAGGCCCGACATGGAAATACACGCTCTTGATAGGATCTTTGATCACCTGCCTGGCGATCTGGAGACACCACACAGAGGCTGCCACGATCTACACCGACTACACCGATGCTGCGATCACGAATGCGCTGCCCGCGATCGGAGCGGTTGCGGCTCTGATCCTTCGCTGGCTTGAAATGCCTGGCTTGGTCTCAGGGATAGCGTTGGGTACCGGGATTATCTTGGCCATTGCATATGCTGTATTCGCGACCTTCCGGACAAACCAGGGAGCTCTGAGTATCACCCTAGTTATTGTTGCCAAGCTCACTCTCATCACAGTGTTCTACGCGTTGATTGGAATGCTGATCGCGTCTCTCTTTTCGAACAGTGCCAGACGCAAAGGTGAATCCCAAGCGCGTGCTGCTGCTAGAAACAGTCGAGAGAAGAAGCAAACGATGGCTCTGATCACAGGCTTGTCGGTGGCTTACACCGCTTTTACTGCCTGGGTCTGCCGGCGACCTGAGTTCACCTCACTTTCCGAATGCCTGGAATTTGATACAGCACCTGCATAAGCCAGGGCGATCGGAACGCGATCGCGTGCTTTAGTAAACAAGTAGCCCGGGAGATTTCCTGGGCTTTTTTTGTGCCACGTTACTATCACTGCAGCACCTACACATTTGCTAACCAAGTTTAGTAGCACCCCAGCGGTCAAAGGTGAATACCCAAGATCAAATTGGGGCAGAATTCGACGATCAAAATGGAGCACATAAATGAAGTGGATTAAAGGGGTGATTGTCGGCGCATTCTTGCTCGTAATCACTGGTGCGGGACTGGGTCTGTTTTATGTTTTGCCGCAGTACGACGTGGTGGCCATCACCGGCGTTGAGGTAAAACGTGTGGACGATGACGGCGTCATCAATGCTGAAAACCCGGCCGACGGCCCGACCCGGGACGTGTATTTCATTAACACTGAACACCCAACATCGAAAGTGGTAAAAGTTTACCGAAACGACGACACCGGCTGGAGTTTTCCGTGGTACTTCAAGTTTGATTCGGCCGACGTTCAGGCAAAGGCTCAGGGTTACTCACGAGATGCCCAGCAACTGGCGCTGATCCGTTACTACGGCTGGCGCATTCAAATCTTGTCCGTGTTCCCAAACATCACAGACATCGAAGCCACAAACAGTCGCGAAGAGCCGTTTCCTTGGTTCAACACGATCTTCCTCAGCGTAGGCACGCTACTGATTTTGTTTGTGGTGTTTTTCATGCGCCGGCGATTCAAGCGCAAGACCAGGGGCGAAGTACTGGGTTGAACAGTTGAACCACCCGCCTTTTCAGCTTGGAAAATTCGTTAACCGCAGAATGAATGCCAGTCAGTTACCTGACTGGCATTTTTTTGTAGGTGCGATTCCTTGTTACGGCTAGGCTAAAGCAAGCCAGTCAGCGCTTTACCATTTCACACTGACGTCGCATGTCATCGTTTTTGATGCTCCCGCAACTGCCATTGCCAGTCTTGGCGTAGCACAGGTATCGCTGGTCGTCGTCGCGGATACTCGCGCAACTGCCGTTGCCTGTTTCGACGTAGCAGGCGTTACGCAAGTCGTCATTGTTGATGCTTGCACAGCTTCCGTTGCCCTCTTTCACGTAGCAGTATTTGCGCTTTTCATCATCACGGATACTCGCACAACTGCCATTGCCGGCCTCCACATAGCAGGTAGCGCGCAGATCGTCGTCCTTAATGCTCGCGCAACTCCCATTCCGTTCTTTGACGTAGCAGTAGGCGCGTTGATCGTCGTTGTTGATGCTGCCGCAACCGGCGTGAGCGAAGCCGCTGAGCGCCAGCAGCATTACCAAAATAGCCTCATCCCACCCTCCATTAATTGCCAAACGCTACCTGAAACTGTTCGTAATTGCCGCCTCGATAACCGAGGTTCGGGCACAAGAAGGCAAATGACGGATCAGCCGCGAGCTTCTTTCTGAAGGTCGTCCAACTCGTCCACGATGTCTTCATCACGATCCTCGAACGCCTTGGCCATATCACGCTGTAGATCAACCTGGACTTCCATGGTTTTCTTGGCCAATTTCATGCCGTCCTTAGAGCCCATGATAATTTTCA
The DNA here is from genome assembly GCF_024655625.1 of Pseudomonas sp. 18.1.10. Classification (NCBI taxonomy): domain Bacteria; kingdom Pseudomonadati; phylum Pseudomonadota; class Gammaproteobacteria; order Pseudomonadales; family Pseudomonadaceae; genus Pseudomonas; species Pseudomonas sp. 18.1.10. The sequence goes on along the minus strand of NZ_JANLGL010000036.1, from coordinate 35,748 downwards.
TCGCCTGATCCGGATGCTTGTTGGCCTCGATCATCAATTCGAGTTCGTCGGCATCAAAGTGATCTGCGTAGACCTGGACCAGGGTGTCTTTCAGTAGGTCCTGGGAAATGTTGTCCTCGATCACGGCCTTGATTTTTTCTGGCGCGACTTCGCGATATTTGGATGCATAACCCGACGTGGCGACTTGCACTACCATCTTGTATTGGACGTCCATGCCCATCAACTTGACCAGTTCTTCAGCTTTGTCCTGGCTTGAACCGCAACCGGCCAGCAGCACCGAGCAGAGCGCCGTGATGGCCCATTTGGAAACGTTCGTCATGAAATGCCTGCCTTTGTCTTGAGATTTTTTTTGGTGACCGTGGAGTACGGCGGACCGCACTCCAGGCTCTAGGAAATGTGGTGATCAGTTCGTCTCAAGCGTGAAGCTTTTGCTCACGAACAGGCCGGAAAATAACGACTTGTCTTCCTTGAAAATGTAGGACTCTTCAAACTTGGCATCGGTGGCCAGCTTTTGAGCGATCGCGCACTCCGAATCGCTGTGATCCTTGCCCTTGACTCCAAAGTCACTCTGATAACCTGATAGGCCTGTTTCATTGCAAAAGCCGGTGAACTCCTCACGCTTGGTAGCGGCCTTGAATTCGTCGAACGACTCCTTTAACTGGTCGAAGCCCTTGTAGGTCAGCGAGTAGCTGGCCACCTTGGTCTTACGAGCAAAGTCACCTGCGGCTTCCGCAATTACGGCCTGGCCCATGGACGTACTGTAAGCCCCCATGATGAAGCCACTTAGCGCGCTCTTGAGTTGCGCCTGGACATCGTCAAGCTCTGGGATGGACGCAAATTTAGCCTCGCGCACAATCCGGCCAACTTCGCTGCCGTCATTACGATGCACCACTACAAACTCGACCGAGCCTTCGCCGTCGCTGGAGCGCGTGAGCTTGAAGTCCAAGTCAACTTTGGTGCCGAACTCCCCTGTAGCGCCGGTGATAAATGCACCAGTGAACGGCAGACGTTGGACGATATTGCTACCCCACGAGTAGGGCGACTTGACCACGCCTCCGTACTGATCCATCTCCGCGCGCGGCTGGATCTCATCCGCTACTTCCGAAGGCAGGACCACATCTGTGCCTTTGTGCGACAGGTAAGGAGTACTCATGTCCATGCCCAACAATTGGACATGAATCTCGCCCTTCTTGTTATCACCTTCGCGGCTAACCTTGAGGGCGTCGGCCTTCAAGTAAACGCCACCGGCACGACCGCCACCAGTACTGGACGAAAGCAGATACCGTGACCATTCGACCAGGGCAGACTCTTTTGCCCCGGAGTCCATTCCACCGAGCAGCCCCATAATCCCTTTCAGGAATTTATCTGCGCCGTTGGTCTCTGCTGCAACCAGGCGGATTTCTGGTGTTTCAACGGTGACGTTTCCCGACCAGAAGGAATAGGAAATATCTCCCTCGCTCAGAACGTTCTCGAGGAAGTACTGTTCCTTCATCTCATCGTACTGACGCAGCGCTTGCTTCTTGCCGGAGCTCGATAACCCCACACCAGCCGCAAGAATCGCAATACCGGCGACCGCAGCGGCGATGAGGATGTGCTTCTTGTTCATCGTTTTCATAGTCGGTTGCCTTACTGAATTTGAGCAGATGCTTGCTGCCAATCAATCACGTGCTGCTGAGAGACTGCAGGCGTCCAGTTGAAGTCGATCCCGGCACTAGGAAATTCCTTGGCCAGTACGGCACCAAATGACACTCTGTCAGCACAGTGGTCTTGCTTGCAGGCCTCAGCCGCGCCTGCGGTATACACGCGATACGTAGGAACGGCGCGACCGTCTTCGAGCGGCAGGAAGGGTGTCATGTTTGCCGCCGGCAGCACGTACCACTGGCTCTCCAGTTCAGCATCAGCCTGTACACGCCCCTTACGTGGGAAGTCGACCTCGTAGAAGTCGCCGCTCTTTCCGGTGACGTGAATCATCATCGGCACAGCGGACTTTGAAGAGCTCGGGTCCTGCATTGCGATCGGCGATGGGAAGGTGACTTTGATACCGGCCATCTGCGCCAGCGCTTCAGCCTCCCGACCTTCGAATTCCTTCATCCCGGATTTGAGTTGTTCGTAACGCTCTAAGACGCGTGTGTGCAGCTCAGCCATTTGCTGCTGCAGGCGACGTACTTCTCTCAGGCGGATCTCCTCGCGACGCAGGGCGAAGTTATTGCCTTGGCGAGCATCGAAGTAAAACTCACCACGGTTCTCGCCCATACGCGTTTTGAGAATGTTGTCTTTGGTTTCCGACGCGTATCCCTCGGGGTAAAGCGCTTCGAAGTTCTTGGCGAAGAAGAGGTTCGACAGGCCGACGGTCGTTGGCGACGTTGCCTTCACCAATTGGTAGACCTCAACCACAGCGCGCTTCAACTCAACCGCATCAAGAGCAAATGCCTCATCTGCAGTGATCACTACGTAATACGGATCACTGGAGAACGGCGAAAGGACACGGTAGTTGGGGCGCTCAAAGGCCAAATACACCTTCATGTTACGCGCAGGCAGTTCACCCACCTGAAAGAGTGCTTGGTCTGCCCGGCTATTCAGGAAAGAAAGCGCCTTGCCTTTCACCGCTGGGACCAGTGCCTGGTTGAACATCAGACCGCTCGGGTGCACGGTTGTTTTTGACCAGGTATCACCGCGATAGGTGTTCGGTACCGCCCAACGCAATTTGTCAAAGGACCCCTCGGCATAGCCTGATGCAGAGCAAGGCATGGCGGGTGTCGACGCAAAGGACAGACTTGGATCGGACTCATCAGTTACCGACTTACTGATAACCCATTTGCATCCGCTTCCGTCGGTAATCCCCATCAGGTTCTGGTTGGCCAGCACCAATGAGCGGCCGAAGTCACCGGTAGGAACGGCGGCAACAGCGGCCGGCGCTTCAGCTGGAGCGGCAGGCTTAGGGGCGGCGGCTGGAGCTGCCTCCACAGGTACTGTGGCCACGGCAGCTACAGGAGCAACAGGGGCAACGGGCGCAACCGTCACAGGTACTTGAGCCACCGGCACCGGTTGCACTGGCGCGGGTGAAGCCTCTGGTGCTGGTTGTGGTATCACAGGTGCCGTTACAGGCGCTGGGGCCGGTGCAGCAGCCACAGGCGCTGCGACGGCAGGCTCAGTAGGCGCAGCGGCGGCTGGTAGTACAGACGCAGCCGCCCCAGCTGCTGGTGGCGTAGGAGGAGAAGCCACGGGGGCTACCGAAACAGCGGGCGCGGCAGCGGCCGGAGCGGCAGGCGGTGAAGTCAGCGTGGCCAGGCCCAGATTGGTCGCATTGCCCGCACCGGTGGCGTAAACCGCCCCCTTTGCGTCGACTGCTTTCCAGGTGACCTTGGCCGTCGGGCATTCCTGTCCGAGAATATACGGGAGCTTCGATAGAAGAGTGTTCAGCGGCTTCTGGTCATCCCACGTTGGGCGCTGCATGGTGATGGCCACTTCTGGTTTGCACCAGGTGGTCGCCTCACCATCAACGTTCACCTGGATCTGTTCTGTCTTCGAGTAGGCGAGCTGGTGAGCCCAGGCTTGCGGCGCGATGCCGCAAGCACCCACTACAACGAGAGCGAGTGCGCGGTTTTTCATGAAGATCCCTTAGATGAGTTCCCAGGTGCCGTTGGCTTGTTTGCAGAAGGTGTTCTTCTCCTGCTCAGTGTTTCCGTCGGCCGCTTTGAGGCTCACGGTCACCGGCCGGCAAGACGTTTCAGCAGCGACCTGCTGAGTTGGCAACGTCGGGATCGAATCCAGATCGAAGGCCTTTGTTTCCTTGTCGGCAGCGACGTTCATCTCGTCCAGGTTGGCCGCGGGCTTCACACTCTTCGCAACGGCTACTGATTTTGGTTCAACCAAATCTTTGTGGACGTAGCCGACAGTGACACCCTTGCGGCCGACAAGAATCCAGTCGCCTGTCGAACCAACGGCAGTGAACTCGGTGCCGGGTTTCAAACCACCCACTTTGTCTGCGCCTTTTTCAGGCGCGGCGCGGACGTTCGAACTGCTTTTGGTGACGTACTGCTCGTTAATGAGTTTCATCGAAGGGACGGCAACGATCTTAGGTGCACGTTTCACTTCAACCGTTTTGGTTTGGGTGAACTCTTGGCCCTGAACGATCTCCGCCGAAGCGCCGGAATGCGCCGATGTCCAGGACACAGGCAAACTGGACCCGCTCGGCGAGGCGTTCAAAGCATCTTGCGTGCGTTGCGCCAAGGCCTGCTGATCCTGCTCATCGAGTTTTGCACCGATTTTGTTACCGATGTAACCGCCCAGTGCACCGCCGACCAGGGTTGCCACGATCCGTCCGTTGCCTTTCCCGATGAACTGCCCGATGACAGCGCCAGCGACGACACCCACTGCGGTACCAGCCTGTTGCTTGTTGATGCCCAACTCAGCGCAGCCAGAGGTTGATGCTGCGATGGCCAATGCCAGTACTGAAACGAGAAACTTTTTACGCACGGTGACTCTCCCTTTGTGTAAGTCACTCTGCTTTCAGCAGAGGCCTTGTGATGTTGTAAAGCATTGCTTCTGAGGACATGGCCCAATGGAAAACGGTGGCAAGCACAACTGGCTGTTTGCCCAAGCTCCTGAACGCATCTCTATAACCGGGGCTATCGACAATTGCGTTGCCAACAACGAGAGGCAGCATAATGATCGAAATCACGGCGACCGGTCGAACGAAGCGAATTCGCCCGGGGAGGCTTCGAAGCGCCTCAATACCCGAGATGATCAAGACCACAAGACTGATGCCGCCGAAGAACAACCCGCTAAGAAGGGAGAAGGGGATAAACCACATATTCTTGAGGACGTTCAAACCCTCAGCGCCGTGGATGTCGGTGTGAGCGACGTCATAGGCCATGTTGTCGGCAATGCCAGGCAGATAAGCCTGGTACTGCTCTCGCGTAGCCAGAAGGTTCATGCCCTTCACATAGAGAGGACCGAGCTTGGTTTTCGCCATGTGGCGAACCTCGGTGGTGTTGGCCAGCGCATCTCGTGTCCGCACACCGGGATTGATTGACCGGGCATACTCGTCAATGGTCGGCTGGTACCCCAGATCTGCCCCAGCATTCGGCCACTTGATCGGTCGCCACTCACTCCCCGGAATTCCCCCTGCACGAAAACCTTCGAGCTGTGCATACGCCCTGCTGATGTCACTGATGGAGGGCACGACAGTTTCTTGCAGCCGCTCGTATAACGCGTCTCCATTACGGACGGTGTAGCCACGAAAAACTGCAGCTGAAAAGCCTTGGAAGTTCTTGTCGATGCGCTCGACGTAGGAGCCTTGAACACTCATCAGAACGCCGAGGTTTGCTATGAAAGCCTTGCCCTCTCCCTGGTCCTTGTAGGCCTTGTAGGGTATCTGCGGAATAGTCAGGGAGTCGTAAAGCAACCCCTTTTTGGTGACGTATGCGTAGAGGCTGCTAACCCGCAGCGAGCCGGGGAATTGCTCGGCGATCCAATCCGGAGCGGCCCCCTGAAACCACCAAGTCAACGGAGTGACAACAAGTGTCGATGCTGCGAGCCAAACCCACAGCACCCTCCCCTTGCCTTGGTAACGTCGATAGCAGATTCGCCATACCAGCAAGCACATGCTCGTAGCCGCCAGGATCTGGCTATACGTCTCAAGGACTTCGAGTTTTCGGAGGGGGATATCAGCGCCAGCGAAGTTGAGCAGCTCGGCGTTGAACAGCAGACTGCAGATCAAATAAAGGGCGTTCAAAACAACAAGTGCGATTAGCATCCAACGGGTCCTTGTCAGAAATTAAACGCCAGGCCCTGGATGATAAGGGGGAGCGCAAATAGATGTAGCATATTGCCATCTAGCAGCAGACGGCACCACTCAAAATGCTCCGTCGAATTCCGATGCAGAACGCCGTGCAGATGTTTTCGTTACCTACGATCAGAACTTAACGGGACTGAGAGGACTTTCAATGCCGGGCACAACATTCCCTCCCGCACGTTCCAATTCTGGGTTTCAGACGGTGTGTAAATGGAGAATGGATGTCTCGGCGGTCGCCGGCGGCCAAGCCGTTAAACTGCATCAATGCGAGCAGTCCCAATGAGGGGATCTTTCCCCTTGGCCGGCGTTCGCGCTCAAACAACGAAAGCGCAGCGCATGAACAATGCATTGCGAAAACCCATGGAATAGGCGGCATGAATTGAATCAGTCACTCAAACCCGGCGAGAACACAACGATCTCTTCCTCCCAAGGGCGGGTGGAAGTTACCCATGCGGCAGGTAACAACCTGGACGTAAACCTTACTGCGTTTTTGGTCACCGACACTGGCAAGGTGGTGGATGACAGCGGCATGGTTTTCTTCAATGCACCCGTGCACTCTTCAGGCGCGGCGACATTCGCGCCCCCGATCGCTCATGGCGACACGGTCAGTCACAGCATCAGCTTCGACTCGTCTCGACTCCCGTCCAATATCACGAAGATCGCGATCACTTTGACGCAAGACGGCAACGCCGGCGGCTTCGAAGCAGTCAAAGACCTTCGCGCTATCGTCATTGCCGGGGACCAAACCCTGGAACTGGCACCTGAGCCCTTTTCACAAGAGACGGGCATCATCGTGCTTGAGTTGTACGTCCGGAACGGCCTGCTCAAGGCGCGCTCTGTATGGCAAGGTTTCGCCTCAGGTCTTGCCGGACTCTGCGGGTTTTATGGCATCGAAGTTGAAGACGTTGCATCCTCCGCGCCGGCGGCGACACCTGCACCGCCTCCAAAGCCCGTCAACATCGCCAAGACCGTGGTTAAACTGGACAAACCTGGCAGCAGCCACAAGGTGTCCCTCGAAAAAGGGCCGTCCGCTCCAAAGGTTATTCGGGTCAGCGCAACGTGGGTTGATAACGGCGACGGATCTGACAATGACGACCTCGATCTGCGGATCGGCATCCTTCGTCCTGATGGGCGAATGTCCATCATCCAGGCACCTGACAAGCGTGGGGCTTTTGACGTCGATCCCTTCGTTTTCCATACCGGTGACGTAGTCTGCGCCAGCGCCTCCGCTCCAGGTATTGAAACCGTCGAAATTAATCCGGCAATCTCGCAGCTCATGGGGGGCAAGGTAGTGCTGGTCTGCAGCGTTTATTCAGCAGTAGACAACGGTGCGGTTTCGGTGGCATCGCTGAAACCAAAGATGCGGATGGAATACGGCGACCAGGTCGTAGAGTGCGCATTCGAATTCAAGTCCGGGTTTTTCAGCTCAATGGTGTTCACCTATGTAATCGGTCAAATCGAAATTGACCAAGATGGTATCCATCTAAGTCCATCCGGAGTTACCTCCAAAGCCGGCAGTGAAGCCACCCCCTGGCTGACTCGGAAGGGAGACAAAATTGAGCTAACGATGGACGGCCCACACGTATTCAAAGGACGCCCAATCGAAAGGAGCGGCAAAAAGCAGTACGTCTAAGCTTTCGTGCTAGTAGGCGCTTTAAGCAGCTTCATGCCTGACCAGTACTCCCGCGACGGCACACGGCCGCCGCGGGATTTCTATTTTGGTTGTATGCCAGCATCATCGGCCTCATAAACCCATGTTGAATCGCCCCGCGCCCTCGAACAAAACAGCTCTTCCCATAGGAACTTCCCGCGGCGACCTCACTGGCCGTATAAGACTTGCAGGAACTTCGAGCGCCGTTAGGTTTAACCCGACGGATGAACCAGCCGCCGGTGCAGATACGGCTGTTTCACCAAGGCCATCTCATCATCAGGCGCTCTAATCGTCACAAAGGAACCATGCATGCAGATCACCCAAGGCCAGCGCATGTCGCTGGCAAATATTCTTCCCGGTCTATCCTTCACTCTCTCGGTCAACATCGAAAGCCCCAGCGTAGTCGACTTCGTCTGTTTCGGTGTCGACGACCAAGGCAAGCTTTCTGATGATCGCTATATGGTCTTCTTCAATCAACCTGTTACGCCTTGCAGCAGTGTGAAGCTTGCTGCGGGTGGCCAGTTTGAAATTAATCTAGCCACCCTGCCCGCCACTATCGATCGCTTGATCTTCACTGCCTCCATCGACGGTGCCGGGGCGATGAGTGACATCCGGAATGGCAACTTCAAAGTAATCAGCCCCGTTGGTGAGATAGGAGCGACCTGCGCGTTCTCAGGGCTCACGTTCACAACCGAGAAAGCGGTAATGATCGTTGAGCTTTACCGAAAGAATGGGGAGTGGCGGTTGGCCTCTAACCTTCAGGGTTTTGCTGAGGGCCTGGACGCTCTCGTGAGGCACTTTGGCGGCGAAGTTACTGAAGAAGCTGCACCGGCACCAGCACCTGCCCCATCTCCCTCCACAATCTCTCTGGATAAACGTGTAGCTGCTGTCGCGCCGGAACTGGTCAGTCTGGCCAAGAAGGCACAGGTAAGCCTCGAGAAAGCCTGCTTGGTTGGGATGAAAGCTCGTGTTTTGCTCGTGCTCGACGTCACCGACTCGATGCGAAATCAATACAAAACCGGCCGCGTACAGGAAGTCCTCAATCGTCTTGTGCCCATCGCCGTAGCCATGGATACAGATGCCGAACTTGAGTGCTGGACATTCGCCGAACGGCCACTGCGACTCTCACCTGTGACGCTTACCAACTACCAGAACTTTGTCGAATCCGACAACAATGGCTGGACCAAGTGGGACGTCGGTCGGCGTTACAATGATGAACCGAGAGCGATCCAAAAAGTGATCGAATCCTTCCAGGCGTCCAAAGACAAAACCCCTATGTTTGTCGTTTTCATCAGCGACGGTGGCGTTTCTGAAAACCGCAAGATCACGCAACTGATGGTGGATGCAGCGAAGCTGGGAATCTTCTGGCAATACGTTGGTTTAGCAGGCCGGAATTACGGCATTCTGGAAAAACTGGACACCATGCCCGGGAGAGTCGTGGACAACTGCGGATTCTTTGCCCTGGATGACCTTCACGACATGACGGAAGAGCAGTTGTACGACCGGCTGATGCAGGAATTCCCGATGTGGATCTTGGAGGCAAAGCGCGAAGGAATCATTCGCTAATCCTCTCCTGCACTGCCCTGCCTCACACCGCGGCGGCTCAAGCCGCCGCGGTTGTCTTCAGTTCAAGACCAACATATCCATCGGCGTCACCTCAACAAAACGCGCAGAGCGGTCCAGCTTTACCACTGCGCCACACGCGTTCAGGGTCGCTGCAGGATCGATCGCATCCAGACGATTAAAATCAATCGCATCCCACTGATCTCGGCCTACTAAGACCGAGAGCACGTAGTGATCATCCACCGCACCGGTTGCGGTGTTGTTACGCTGAATGTAGCCCGACACCAGGATCTTCTGGATCGCTGGCAGTAGAGCAAATACCTCTCCTACAACTCGAAACAGAGAGCCATAGCACAGCGCGACAAAGTCTCTGCGTACCTGGGCATCCGAACGATTTTTGAAGGTTAGTTTGCCGTTACCCCGGGCTTCAGCGCTGCGCTGCGGGATATCGCCCTCATCAGGTAAATCAACATCGAGCGCGACGCCGGTAACGTCTTGTGAGAACTCATAGGCCACTTGGGTTTCTTTTGGCCAGGCAATGCCGCTCAACACATAGTCCAGGGCACGTTCCATCTGAGCACTGAAGCCCTTTGCCGCCAGCCGGAATGCTTTCTCGATTTCGGTGCGTTCAAGTTCATGGGCGTCCCGCGTGGACTGCCAGTTCGCGAGGTCTTGTCGATACTGCTCTTCCGCCGACTCAGCCTCACGCTCAATCTTCGCGCTGCGAAGGAGCATTCGATCCATCAAGCCTGGCGTCTGCTGAGTGGGCCTCGTGGGTTCTTCAATGGCGAATGGAGCTGGGATTACCGGCATGGCACCCGGCCGAGGCGTAAGTAGGTGCACACCTAGGCAGGATTCGAGATCCTGATTGACCTTATCAGCAGCTTTCGCCAGCAAGTCCTGAATGGAATCGGCCATCTCCGATTTGACACGTTTGATGACAGCAGGCGGCAACTCGATGTCATCCATGTCCGTAATCAACAACGTGCCGTCGTCGTTTACTTTCACCTTTACCTGGCCCGAGTATTCGCTTCCGGCAGGGCCTGGTTGGGAACTACTCGATCTACTGGGCCGGTCGATCCTCTCGCGGTATGAAAGACCAGTACCGGGTAAACCCGCATTGAGATAAGTGCCGTTGCGGCCCATCGTCATACTCAGACCACGGGGCCCAATCGAAGTACTGACCCCCTTTCCGCTGATGTTAAGGCGTACGCCAGGCACAATCGTGATTCGCTTGCTGAAACGAAATCCCATGACTACTCCTTGATCCTTATTCCTGGATTCTTTGTTGCTTGAAATGCCGGCATCGGTTGGGGCCCCTACGACAGGCTCGACTTTCATTTACATCGGAGGTCGCGCCTGTGGCAATAGCGCAACCACCGATATGTCACTTATGCCCGTCCGGCAATGTAATCGTCGATCGAACTGAATTGCCGATTGCGGCACATCCAGCCTGAGAGGAATACGAACACGGTCGTGGCAAGAACTGCCCAGCCGCGCCGCCGCCGGGCCTCACTTTTGGTGCGGGCACCACCGCACAGCAGGAGAGCCATCATAAGGAAGTAGAAGGTCAGCAGAATGACCTTTGCAAAGAGGGATAGAAGGAAAAACCAGATGCTGTTGCTTCTGTACGTTTGGATAAGCACCTGCAAGGACATAAGACCACCGAGGACGCAGGCAGCAATGATGGAGTAGTTGCGTGGGACCTCGAGCCAGGCGCTCGCGACGAAATACGCACCAATCCCCAAGATCGGAGTCAAGGTTGTCCAAAGCGCGTCGGTGTAGTCCTGATAGATCGTAATGGTCCCCCGGCGGTGCAGGTAAATGCAGACCAGCAGCAACATTGCCATCACGAACAGGCCAATCTTCAAGTTCAGGATCGCTTGATGATCATCCGCTGCACTTCGCGTCGCTGCCGGCTTCACCGCGGCGGGAACCATTGGAGAAGTAGCGGCCTTTGAAATCACATTCGTTTCAGATTGATCAACCCGGGTAGCGGCAACGGAGGTTGGCGCTTTAGATGGATGATCAACCTTGGTGCGTAATAGAACACTGAGCCGATCAGTCATCGAAGCGGTTAAGCAACTGGCGGTCTTGCAGTTGTCGCGCAGACGCAACCAGTCTCGTTGATCTTGACGGACCTGGGCCTTGTTCGGCGCTGCGTCTAATGCGCGGACATATTCGGAGTTCATCTGCTCATCCAGACGACTGAGTGCAGAATCTGTGCAAATCGATTTCTCAGCAAAGCTTGCAGCTTTGGTGCAATCAAAGCTGGTGGCGTTGGAGTGGGCTGATACCAGGGTGAGCAACATGGCGAAAAGGCCAGAGCCGATGTTGAAGCGCGACATATCAGATTTTTCCTTCTTTTTGTTTGCTCCCGCGTTTCGCCAGAGCCCTGCCTAACCGCGCTCGCATGCACGCGGCTAGGTGCCTGATGCCTGGCTCTTACTTACGACGTTGGGGCCTGAAGAAATGTCGTGCCGTCCCACTTGTAGTTTTCGGTGCTCTGAACACTCGGGCAGCAATCAGCATCATCCGGACCGACGGAGAGAACAGTCAGCCTGACGGTTTGGGGATCAACCACCTGGATGTCCTGGACACCATTGCCGACTACAGCTTTCCCACGGAACTCCCAGCCTGCCGAACCGCCAATGAACGCGGCAAGTGTTTGGAAGTAGCCATTACCGCCGCCTTGACCTTCGATCGTGTAAAGCACCACGGCATCCTTGATACCGTCGTTATTCAAGTCAGCAAAGATGATCTGACGACCGTCCTTGTATTCATCCCCACCATCCTGATCAATCTCACTCGAGATCATCCGATCTGCAGATGCAGCAAGGTCGGATGGCACTAATGCTTTTGCCTGAACTGCTGGCTCAACCGACTGGCTCGCTGGCTCCGCCGGCCGGGCAGTCGGGGTGACCTGAGTTTGACTCGGTGCTTGAGGTACCTTGCCCAACAAAATTGCCTCGGTCTCAGTCATTGGTTCGTCAGGCTTAGCAGATATTTTGCTCGCTTGAACACCAGCGCTGACTTTTTGAAGCACTGCAGCACGCAGTTCTTGCATGTCTGAAATGTCGAAGAGTTGGTTGCGGGTATTTCCGAACGGTTGGGCTTCACCCAGGAACCATCGCGCAAAAAAACCGGGACGTTTGTTTTCTTGTTGATCGACCAGGTGGTCAATTAGCTCGTTGGCGGTTTTTGAGAAGCGATCAAACCCGTCCTTGCCCACGACCTGCACGATCGTATCCTTTTCCCTGTCGATGTTACTGCGCGCGAGCTCGAGCATGACAATGTTCGTGTCGACCAGTTTGCTTTCGCACTCGTTCGTATAATTTCCAAGGCATGCCTGCCTATATTCTTGAACTGCATTGTTGGCCTTGAAGTCGTTGTAGGCTCCGCAGCCTGACATGGACACCAAAACACCTGCAGCTATAACCCCACGAAACATGCCCATCCAAATATCCTTTTGAAACCGAGAACCAGTGGACTGTCATGGCGATCGCCAGCAGTCGCTCCTAGTGAAGAAGTGGTAGATACCGCCCACAGGACCCACTCCGTGGTCTTTCTGTAGGCAAGAAAAAGCCCCCATTTCGCGGGGGCTTTCTCAAGCCTTGCGGCTTAGCCGATGTTCACGCCCATCGATTTAGCCAGCGGGGCTAGGCCGCCAGCAAAACCTTGGCCGATCGCCTTGAACTTGAACTCGTCGCCATTGCGGTACAGCTCGCCGAAGATCATCGCGGTTTCGGTCGAAGCGTCTTCGCTCAGGTCGTAGCGCGCCAGTTCTTTGCCGTCAGCCTTGTTCACTACACGGATGTAAGCGTTAGCAACCTGGCCGAAGCTCTGCTTGCGTGCTTCAGCGTCGTGAATGGTCACAGCGAATACCAGTTTCTTCACAGCGGCAGCCAGACCGGTCAACTTGACGTTGGCTTGCTCGTCATCACCAGCGCCTTCACCGGACTGGTTGTCGCCCAGGTGTTCAACCGAACCGTCTGCCGATTTTTTGTTGTTATAGAAGATAAAGCTGGCGTCGTCGAGGACTTGGCCGCTTTCACCCAGGATGAAGATCGACGCGTCGAGGTCGAATTTCGAACCGTCGGTAACTCGTGCGTCCCAACCCAGACCTACAGTGACTTCGGTCAGGCCTGGGGCCTCTTTAGACAAACTTACGTTCCCGCCTTTCTGCAAAGATACGGCCATTTTCGATTCCTTTAAGTGAGGTAAACAAGGCCTTGAAATCAAGACCAAGCAAACAAAAAATAATTAAATTAACGACTTAGGCGTTAAAAATTCATGCCGTAGTTATTGGCCAGAGCTTTCAGGCCGCCGGCATAACCCTGGCCAACAGCGCGGAATTTCCACTCGCCGCCGTTGCGGTACAACTCAGCAAACACCATCGCAGTTTCAGTCGACGCGTCTTCTGCCAGGTCGTAACGAACGACTTCCGCATTGGTCGTATCGTTAACGATGCGAATGAAGGAGCCGCCGACCTGACCGAAGCTTTGCTTGCGTACTTCTGCATCGTGGATGGTAACGATGAAGACCACTTTGTCCACGTCGGCCGGGATGCGGCTCAGGTCTACCTTGATTACTTCGTCGTCGCCGTCGCCCGCACCGGTGCGGTTGTCGCCAGTGTGCTCAACCGAACCGTCAACGCTTTTCAGCTGGTTGTAGAAAATGAAGTCGGCTTCGCCGCGTACTTTGCCATTTGCTGCCAGCAATAGCGCACTGGCGTCCAGGTCGAACTCAGCACCATCAGTAGCACGCGGGTCCCAGCCCAGGCCTACCAAGATTTTGGTCAGGCTCGGGTCGGTTTTGGTCAACGAAAGATTGCCACCTTTCTGTAGGGTCAACGCCATGGGTATTACTCCTTGTGGTATGGGCTGTTACTCAGCGGTTTCAGGTTGAGCTTCTTCCTTGCCTGGGAAGACAAGGCTTGCAACCACACCAATCGCCAGTACAACCATAACGATCAGCAGGCTGGTGTTTGCATCGATTGTGTAGCCATGGTGGAACATGTGGTCGGTTGCGTTCAGGCCGAGTTTAATGGCGATGAAGAACAGCAGCGCGACTACAGATTTTTCTAGGTGGACCAGGTAGCGTTTCAGCGCTTCGAGCACGAAGTACATGGTACGCAGACCCAGGATCGCAAACAGCATGGCAGAGTAGACGATCAGGGGCTCACGGCTAACCGCGATCACCGCCGGCACAGAGTCGAACGCGAACAACACGTCAGACACTTCGGCCACTACAAGGCAAAGGAACAACGGGGTCGCAAAAATCGTTCCTTTTGCTGCCAGTGTCATGCCTTTGTTCTCAGGCTTCTGGAGTTCCACCTCCAGCTGCTTACGGCTGACGAAGAAATTATGGCCATGGAGTTTCGGCCACACAGGGAACAACTTCTGGGCGAAGCGGTAAGCCATATGCTTGGAGTAGTCCTCTTCCTCTTCATCATCACCGCCGGCGCGCAGCATCATAACTGCGGTCCAAGCCACGATCACTGCGAAGACGATTTCGACCCACGGACCGAAAGCCAACAGGCCGGTACCAATGGCAACGAAGATGCCGCGGAACACAATGGCGCCGATAATGCCCCAATACAGGACTCGGTGACGCATGCCATCTGGCACTTTGAACCATGCGAAAATCGCCATGAACACGAACAGGTTGTCGACGCTCAGAACTTTTTCAAGGGCGTAGCCAGTTACAAACAGGCTGGCGACTTCAGGGCCGTGCTGTACGTATAAGAAGCCGGCGAACACTAACGAGATAGCGATCCAGAAGATCGACCAAATCGAAGCCTTAGCCAGGGAAATTGGCTTGTCACCGCGGTGAGTAACCATGTCGAGGAGAAGCGCGCCGAGCGCGATCCCGACGAATACCGCCATGGTCAGCGGAGGGAAACCGATTTGAGTGTCCAAAGTAACGCTCCTTAGAGTTCAAAATCAGCTGGGTTAAGGCCCAGCTCAAGGCAGACCAAACGGCAGGCCGCTTTTTCTTGGGCGTCAAAGTCGCCGTCCGACGCACCGATGGCACAGCCCACGCGCACCAGGAGTCGGGACGCGCCGGCATCGTTCTTGATCTTGCCGATGACCTTCAGTGCTTCGGCTTGGCCGAGTTGAAAGTCGAACTCGAACTTTTCACAGTGTGCGTTGAACGCCTTGATCACATCGCCCATGTCGAAAACTTTCAACTCAGGCGAGTTTTGGATGAAGCCGGTCATCTTCTGTTTTTCCTCAGAAGAGATACCGCCGGATGCAGCTGAGATGAGAGCGCAATTGGCGGTCATCGCATCTAGAAATTTCTGATTCTTGAACTTCGAAACTTCGGTAGTTAGTGCTTCACGCGCTGCTGCTGCGTTTTGCTTAAGCCATGCAAACATGTTGTGTTCCCCCAAGGGCGGGGTCGTATGACCCCGCCATGATTTCTATTTGGACCCTGCAGTCCACCTCATGCCCCAGCCATAAGCCTGGTCCATGAGTTTGTGGCCTCGGTGGAAGTCCACCCGCCGAGAGACCTTAACGGCACCGTTCACGTTTTCAAGCATCGCTATGGCACACATTGGTTCACGGCCACCCTCTTCATTGAGACGCACCTCAATGTCAGGCTGACCAGGAATGTAAATAGTCACCACTCCATCGGTTTCTTTCCAAGAAGGCGAGCCCTCATAGATGAAGGCGAACACTAAAATGCGGCGAATTTCACTCCATTGTTTGCCATTGATATGCAACCACTCGCCACCGGAAACAGAGCCAGTACGGTCATCGCCCATCAGCTGTATGTATGGTTCCCGATTGAGACTGCCGAAGGACTCCCCGAGGGCTTGAACAACGCCCTTCTCGCCGTCTTGCAGCTCGTACAGGCAACCAACGTCCAGGTCGACGGATTGGCTTCGCTTGAAGAAGCCGCCCGAGCTGCCTTTGTTCCAGTTCAAGTTCACCTTGATTTCGCCGAAACCGGCTGCCGTCTTTTCAAGACTGATAGACGATCGTGTTTTATCGAGGGTGACCTTGCTCAGACTAATCGTAGATTTAGGTGCAGCGGCCGGAGCAGGCGGCGGCGTTTGTACCACTGGAGCAGGTGCAGGTGCAGGGGCCGGCGCTGGTGCGGCGACCTCTACACCAAAGTGCTTGGCCAACGGCTCAAGGCCGCCATTGAAGCCCTGGGCCACACAGCGGAATTTCCAGTCACCATTTCGGCGATAAAATTCGCCGAGGATGAGTGCTGTTTCCTTCATGCCACCGGTTGGGATTTGAGCTTCAATTCCACCCGTCACCACAACCGAAAGTTGTGACACGCGCTCAAAGCTCGCCTTGTTCTCGTAGATCGTGGCAGTGAGCGCCACTTTCTCAACTGCAGACTCAAGACGACTCGTATCGAGTGAAAATACTGCGCGCCCAGCCGAGGATTCGGTCAGCTGAACAGCGCCACCCAGAATTTGAGGCTGGCCATAGAAACACATGTCGCCATCGCCTCGGACTTTGGCCGAGGCGCCCAGTGCGAAGGCCGATACGTCAATGTCGGCCCCCGGGATAGGCGAGTAATTGATATCAACGCGAAGCTGGCCGCTGGCAACCGGCGCATTACCACCAGGTACGAGATTAGCCATTAGCGCAACGCCTGAACGGCCAGAGTGATCAGGTCGTCAGCAGTACGACCATTCGTGGTGGTGCCGATCGCCTTGAATTCCCAGTCGCCATTTTCGCGAGCCAGGCTCGCCATGACGATGCCGGTGTGCCCACCTTTTTCAGAAAGGTTGAAGCGTGCCAGCTCGGTGTTGTTGCTGCCATTCACGATACGGCAGTAGGCCTTTTCGACCTTCTCAAAAGACTGGCCCGTGAATGAATTAACGGTAAAAATCAAGTACTTAACGGAGGCGGGCAGGCGCTGCAGGTCGACATTAATGGTCTCGTCATCGCCTTCGCCATCGCCGGTACGATTGTCACCGGAGTGCTTGATCGAACCGTCCTGGGACTTCAGTTGGCGGAACCACACCAGGTCGATTTTTTGGTAATCGCTGTTCAGCAAAATGCAGGAAGCGTCGAGGTCGATCTCGGAACCACCACCAAACATCTTGCCGAGGAAACCGCCCGCCTTGACTGGGTCCCAACCCAGACCAAGGCTGATGCTGGTCAGCGAACTGCCGGCCGTTTTAGCTAGGGAGATGGATTGCTGTTTTTGCAGGGTAAGTGCCATGGTTACGCTCCTTGTTGGTCATCAGTGTTCGCGTGTCGATCAGGGTTGACCGCCACTTGCAGGTTAGCGTGCGCGACATTGCTCACACCCAAATTCCCGCTTCTATCTGCCCGCAGGCGAAGACGGCGCCATGCGGGGTGAAAGTGTCGCCAGTGTGCTTCTTGCGCCGCGGCCAACAACTCAAAATCACCGCGGGTGTCACCCCATGCTTTAAGCCGGTACTGGCCGAGCGGCCCATACACAGCCCCAAGTCTGAGTACTTTGTTCTCGCATCTGCAGTTGTTGCCAGTCATGCGCCCGGTCAACAGACCGTCTACCGCCTCAAGCTCGGTGCCGATCAACTTGATGCCAAGTCGATCCGCAAACGGCTGGAGCACCAACGCTGGGGACGCGGAGCAGAGAGTAACTACTGCACCTGCCTCTACTTCGGCGGCGACAGATTTTAAACCTGAAGGGCGCATGAGCTGTTCCCAAAACAACCCGCAGAATTTCACGGCCTGCTCCTGCACCCATTTCATTTCTACGCCTGTAAGAAACGTGCTGATCAGCTGTGCTTTCAACTCATCACGATTCAAACGCCGAGCCAGGAATCGAACGCTTGGCAGCGCAAGCCGCAAAATGCGTCGATTGAATTCCCGGGGTCCGAAGGCAAACTTCAGGAATGGGATGAAGCTATCGTGCCGGGTCAGCGTGCCGTCGAAGTCAAAAACCGACAGCACCTGACGCCTTTGCCCGCCAGCATCGTCAAATCCCATTGTCATCGCGCGGCCTCGGCCAAACGGATAGGCGCCTCAATAGGTCCTACATCCGGTTGCCGAACTCCGTGCCACTCTGCTCTTTCAAGGATGTTGACCGCCCATTTGTAATGGGTCGCAGGCTCGCACATGGCATCGTTGTGCTTGAACACTGCCGGAGCAACTTCACTGACAATCATCCTGGCGCAGTTGAGGTCTTCGAGGCTTACGCGCAACGCGTCCTGGATCGTGTTGATCTGAGATGGATGAATCGCCGTCTTCCCTACCAAGCCATGGGCGATGTCGAGTTCCAGCTCCTCCATCAGCAAATGCGGTGTCGCGAGTTGTTCGAACACCGGTGCCGTCAGTGCGAAACCTTGAGACCCCATGACGCCTGCCAACATTGGGATCACGTAGCCCATTGGGGTGCTGTAGAGCGTTGTTGCGGGATTGCGACGAAGTCCAAGACTTCCCATCAGGTCGTTCCCGCCGATACGTAGGGCGATAATTCGCTGATTCAGGTTCGCCTTCAGCGCCTGGCCCAACTCGACCATTCCACCTGGGTTGAACACGTCTGTAGTTTCCAGCGTCGGCATGAGGTACAGCGCCGGGTTTGTAACGGCCTGTTCCCAATCTCCAAGGTTGCGCAGGGTCAATTTCGGCACAACGAACCCATCGACGTGGGCCATTATTGGCCATTCATTCAGCACGGCAGCCATCACCGAGTCTCGGGGGCGAACAAACAGCAGCGGACCATCAGACGGACGCCCACCGCGCTCGTTGATCGCGGTCAACAGGCCATGCAGATTTTTCAACGCCGTGTCGACGTCAATTTCCGCGACCGCATCCTCCAAGCAAACAACCAGAGAACGCAGTTCAGGCAGTTTTGTGCGGAAAACCACTTCCAGCAGATCCGCACGTGTGGCCGGCATGTAGAGCGTTGCCCCCAGGGCATAAGGAGAAAGGACTTTCATCAGCTCACACTCCGAATGATGGTAACCGCCCGGTAAGGGCCCAATGCAGCACCGACCGCTTCCACAGCCACCCCAGCGCCCTCAGTCAGGTGCATGAGCAACTGAACATCGCTGTCGCTACGGCTGCGAACCAAGACGTGATCCGGTACGCGACGCAGTACCGCGCGGGTTGCTTCGGCAATACCTGGCTTTACTCGGTTGAGATTGGTAATGCCGAACTGAGAGGCCAGCGACTTGACTACGTGCGCAGCTGCACCCTGCAATTCAAAACGCTGGGTGTCGGTCCATGGCGAGGCTTGAGGAACCGCCCCCAGCGCCTTTCGCTTCTCGTCGATCTGCTCGATGAACTCGCGGGTTAAATCGTGCTCACGCAGATGGTCGTAAACCACACAACCATGCAGGCCTCCATTCGCGGGCCAGATGGAGCGCGAAACCAGACCAGACACCGTCGCACCAAGGATGCCGGAGGGGATAACCCAGTCTTCAGCCGACGCGGACAACCACGCCCGGCCGCAGGGATCTGCCAGCACAACAAGCCGAGGTTCCTCAGGAAAGCGTGAGTCGCCATTGAGGCTGCGCTGAATCTCACCAGAGATAGCGCCCTTCCCTGTCCAGCCATCGACGAAGACGATGTTCTCGGCACCATGTGCCTGAATGATGGCTTCGAGGGCGACCTTATCTATCCCCCGATCCCGAACGATGCTGATTCCGTAGTGGTGCGCATCTCGACCCATGTCGAGCAGGGCCCGACGCAACAACACGCCGAGCGGCAGGCCAGCACGAACGAAAGACACGAGCACAATTGACGGACCCGTGCATGCCTCGCTCAGCGCCAGCGCCAGGGACTGAACGTCCATGGCCATGCGGGTACCGTTTTGTTCAAGTGCGCGCTCGTATAGGGCTTTATGCACGTCAGTCGGCGCACTCTCCAGGCTGATCATTTCGGAGTAGTGCTTCTGCTTCGACTGAATCAGACGCTCCTTCTCCAAGACATCAGTGGTTTCCATCTGAACGGCCTGCAGCAGAAACTGAACATCATCTGCTGCATAGCTGCCGCTCCCTACGGTAACCAGACCCGCAACGGCCTTAGTCATGGATTTTCACCCCAACCAGCTTGGCCAATTGGCTACGCGCAGGGGTCGCCCACATATGACACTCCTGCATGAAACCGAGGTCAGTGATGCTGTCCCCAAAGCCCAGCACAGGACGCTCACCATTGGCCTCACGATCACGGCGCAACAATTCTTGAACGGCCACTTCCTTCGACAGGCCCAGCGGTAAGAACGCGAGGTTGTTGGAATTTCCGTGGATGTGCATCCCTTCCAGTAAACCGCGAGCCTGTACTTCCGCGAGTACCGTTTGTAGGACTTCATCGTTGGATTCGTTGTGCTTGGTCACCACGTAGTGGCGCAGGCCTTCTTCCTCGACAACCCATCCGCGCAAGGAAATGCCAAGCTCCTTACCAATGGCGAGGGTTGCTTCACTGAGGCCTGGCAAGCGAGCCTGATAGTCAGCAAGAACATCGCTCATGCGTGCTTGCCATTCCTCGTCAAGCTTTCCATCAGGACCAAGGATCACGCCGCCATGGGAGCAGACGGCACCGTGCATGAAAGGCAGTTGCACACGACTGAATGCTTCAACGCTGCGCGCTGTAACTGGGATCACGTCGGTTGTGGATAGGAGCCAATGGGCAAGGGAATGTTGGACAGTGCTCATGTAGCCATTGGGTTGACCCTCGATATCGAGAGTCGCAGTGACCCGCGGCAAACCTTCTGGCATTTTGCGAGCAGTCTGGAACAGGGTGTCGTCGAGATCGACCAGGGCGAGGGGGCGCTTATTGACCATCGACAATCACCTCCGCGTTCAGGGATTCAATCAGCGAGGCGGACACAGCCTGCACAGGTGTTTCCGAGCAAATCAGGACGCGATCAAATTGTCCGGGGCTCACGTTGTAGAGGAAGTTGGGGATACCGAGACCGTAGTTGTCCGCGAAAGACAATACGTGACCGATGGCATGGCCCAGAGCGATTGGCGAGCGACTGGTTGAACTGAAATGCACATCTGCGCCAGCACGCTCTAAGCGTTCAGCGAGCAGAAATGGACGCCAGACGAATTCACTGGTACCGACCACAAGTACGCGCTCACCTGCTTTGACGTTCAGGTCCAGAGCCAGGGTGTCTTCTACGACGCGAATACCATGACGCCCCCAGTCACTCTCCGCCGTCAACGGCCACTCACCAGGCTCGATGGTACCAACGGCCGGCATTTCCGGTAGCGGCGCCTCAGCGTCCTCGTGGAAGGTGTACGAACCCTGCAACAGCGATACCTGATGTGCTGAGTCCCCAATGGTTTTGCGAACAGCATCGCCGGACCAATCCGTCAGTACGCACGTCACCACGCGCTCGACCTGGGTCAGGCCGGCATCGACCAGCGCACGGTGAAGATTGATGAAAGTTTTGCCGGTGGAGGCTTCGTCGTCGACCAGCACCAGCGAACGGGCATTCAACATCATTTCCCGAACATCGGGATCGACAGGCAGATGAATGAGATGAGCGCTGGCGTGGCTATGCTCTTCTTCAAAACGGGCGAACAATTCATTGCCCGTCGGGTGACGTGTGCTGACCATGTAGACGTTGTCAGGGCGGGTCGCGCTGAAGGCACGATGTACGCCGGCACCCAAGCCAACTGCTGTTTCCGCCATGCCGATAACGAGCACAGGCCCTGGCAGATCTTCAGGTATTTGCGCCGCGAGACTGTGAAAGCTCGCGTTCATGATCGAAGGACGCACAGGGATATGGCGGCCCAGTACTTTGGACACGAATAGAAACGCACGCTTGGGATTACGGCGCTCGGCGAAACCGAACAATGAGCCCGGGTCGATCTGTGAGGCATCGACGGTGACATCGAGACGCCCGCGCATCAGTTGTACGCTTAGCGCTTTTGTTACTGCGTTACTTTCCATGAAACAAATTCCTAGGTTAGCGTGAGGTCGATAACCTAACGTCTCGTCCGCAGCTTTCAAGTCAAAACAGGGGCTAAAAATTCTTGGCTTCGACGCGCCACATAGATGCTTGGGCCGAGCGAGCTAATTCAGCAGTTGTGAACGTCTTGCTGTTGGATGTTTGAGGTGCATCGACGCGGCACGCATCCAGAAAGGAGAGGAGCAACGACGCCTTAACCGCAAAATTCATATTTTGAGCATCAGGCATTGTCGACGTGACCAAACCGACTACGGCACCTGATGAATCAAACAAGGGAGATCCGCTAGAGCCTGGTTGAATGGCCGCGGTAAATTGCAAAAGGCTTGAATCGTTGTGGAGGCCAAACAACGCCGACACACCCCCCTGGGTAACGTGCACACCGCCGCCGGCAAAACCTGACAACGGGAAACCCAAAGCAACAACAGATTCGCCTAGGTCACAGCCAAAGCCCTTTTTGAAGGACACTGGTTTCAATGTGGGGGATTCCATGACTCTGAGGAGAGCGATGTCGTTACGCTGATCGATTACGACTGGCTCCGCACGATAACGACCCTCAAAGGAGGAAATAGATATCTCACTCATACCCTCGATTACGTGGGCACAGGTGAGCACATGGTTCTGCGAAACAGCGAAGCCGGTACCGGTTGCTCCCGTGCGCGATCGATCAGGATCACCTGTACGACTGCGCCCTTTGGGATGAGCGTCATTGATATCGATGCCAATCCGACGCCCAAGGGCTGCCAACCCATAAGCCGAACCCTCAGCTAGGGCACGAAACTTCCATTGCTGATTACGGATGTAGAACTCGCCGATGATGATCGCCGCTTCACCGTTATCGTGAAGGTCCAATCGGTATTCGATCTGTTCGTCCACAAGCAAATGCAACGAACGAAGCTCGCTTACCGGACCGGCTGCGGAAAATGTGTACGCGATAAGAAGCACCCGATCGCTGCCGGGCGGGAGGGATGACAGGTTCAACTTACAACCAACCTTCGCTTGGTCGCCGCCCCACTCCATCCATGACTGTGTAGTCTGGAATAGTGCAGCCTCACCAGTGGGTTGGCGTTTGTCATTTACCGGCAGTATGGCAATCGCCGCGTACTCCCCGAAAGCCGAGGAGTTTCCGCATTCCAGAGTCCATTCACTCCGTGCACCTGATACCGCGGTGTTTACGCCTGGCGCGAGCACCATCATTCCTTGATTACTCCTTGAGTGCTAAAACCACCGCGCTGCAATGGTACCAAACTTCAGGTTTCTCGATGCCTCAGGATGTCATTTTGGCACTACAGCTGCAACGGTGACCCCTTTCACACGTACGTCTGGCCGCCAAACGGTAGCTGGCTCAGGGAGATTCAGGCGGCGAGTAGCAAATATGCCCGCCAAATTGACGCCAGCCTCCCGGGTATAACCAACGCCACCAGAGTAGCGCGGGTTGATTTCCAACAAGTGGGGTATACCCTGCGCATCATCCTTTGTCTGAACGTTCACAATGCCGTCACACTGGAAATGCTCGACCGCTTTGAGTGCAAGCTCAACCGCTGCACCATCGTTTTCAAAAATCTGATGGACGCCGGTCTTCCTCCGGGCCACGAACGCGATCGCTCGGCCAGCCTCGCAGACCATATCGACCGAACACTCGCTCCCGGGCATGTAAGGCATCACAAGCATCGCTGGCGGCGTTGCTCTTTCGCTGTAAGCACGCATGTATGTAGCGAAATTCGCAACCCGTGCATCGGGATCAGCAAAGCAGCGAAAGGGATCAGCACCCTCTTTGAAACGCCAAAAGCCTTGGCCATAGATGCCGACTGCAGGTTTTACGCAGACCTCACCCGACGCCGAAAGAGTTTCGTAAGCAGCAAACATATCCTCAGCATTCGTAGCAGTGATCGCCGGCACGCAAGCCAAGCCAGCACGCTCTGCCTCAGCAGTAAACCTGCTCTTGTCATCAACGAGGTCGAAGGTTCGCATCGATGTCCCACCGGTTACCAGCACCAGGCCAGCTTCCTCGAATCGAGCCCGGGCCTGCTCAAATACACCCCCCAATCGACCTGCCAGGATTACTTTGATGCCATAGGTGCGTGCAGTCGAAATCACCCACGAGATCCGCTCTTCAGCACCACGAGGCTCGGTGAAACTAATATCTGCACCGGCCGTGATTTCAGGGCGATCGTCGCGATGCGAGGCGAAAATCTTCACCTCAGGTGGAAGCGCATCACGCGCACCTTGAATAATGTCGCGCTGGCTAGACTGCCCTTCGAGAAACCAAATCATGTTTTAACCTCACTTGTAGATGTGCACTGACAGTCAAACCCGATGACGGGGACTGACAGCATCCGATAAGTTCAACCGGAACATAACGAGTCCGGCCGTAGCGTCAAGGCAATGCAGCGCGTTGTTCCAGGAGAGCGTCATCACGAGACAAGCTCCCATCCACAATTTCGGTTTTCAGGTTTTAAACTGGACCGCTTGCATGCGGTTCCTGCGCTCGTAAAATAATTCGGGACGGTGGTGGTGAGGCAAAACTAGGCGAGGTCAGCCCGAGAAAAACAAACAGCATCGTCATTTTCGAGTCGAGTCCAGTTAAGAATGGGCACCGATCGCAACATTTTTCTAACAATTTTGCAGCGACATCAAGTAAATCGTCCACAGACATTCTATTTCAGCGTATGAAGCTGCAGGGCAACTGAAGCTCACCCCGTACCGTCCTCAAGTTTTGAACCAGTATCGACCCCGGGATAATCTATACCACCACCTGGAGTCCGGCGACTAAAGGGTCACAACTACGCGATTGGGCAAAATTCCGCGTATCCACATTCCATGAAACGAGGACACCCGTGAAGGCCCATTTCCGCATAAGCCAAAACCCGCTCGCGCGCACCAGATGAGTGGCCAGGTATTAACAAACTCGAAGTAACTGCGTGCGGTAGTGTTGCGAAAAACTAAGCTCGTATGCAGGTCCAATCACGAAGTCTTTAAGAGACGCTGAAGAGCTATGACCAGCTTGATCTGGATGCATAAGGCCGAACCCGATCTCCAGATCGCTCCTCGACTCAGCATCGCCACTTCCAAACTCGTAGCTGACGGAGTCACTCGGCGCCCCCCGTACCAAGCTGAGCACAGCATGGGAATCTGGCAAGTCATCAGCTACCCGCTCAGAAAACTGCTGAAGCGTTGGTTCCGCCAGGACGTAAAGCCATGCTTCGTTGTCAGTCGTAGTTGAACGACGCAGGATCCGTCCTAGAACTTGTCGGTAGTATAATTCGGTCCTGATCCGACTCAGGTGACAGCACACCTGTAACCTAGGGATATCCGTCCCTTCACTGATCATCCCAACAGCGACTATCCAAGGACAACTGCTGTAGCGAAAGTCGTTGATTACCTGCTGAGCATTGGGAGTCTTGTTGGTTACGACTTGGCACATCTCACCTTGGTGCCGGAGCATAGCCGCGATCTGATGGGCATGTTCAATGTTCGTTGCTACCACTAGGCCGCCGGCGTCAGGCTTCACCTCGCGAATCGAATTAAGCTTGTTACACCCCAAGAGCAGTAGCTGCTTGAGAATATCCTCATGACATAAAAGATCTTCGTAGGACACAGGAGAGTCGGCCAAAAGCCTGGCTATGTTTGGGAAAATCGTGACCGTATTCTCGCTTGCAACGGCCTCAGAAAACCTAACCATTTGATTGTCAAGAATGACTATCCGAGGCGATCGACAAACTTGGTCCGCGATTGCCTCTGGCAATCCATATCGATAATCGCAGATAAGATTTGCCTCAGGCGTGGAATAGCGTGCCAAGGCGATTGCCTTTTGATCAGATCGCCAAGGAGTACCCGAAAGTGCAAGCGTGCATGCTGCGCGATCTTGAACTCTCTGAATGATCTGTTGGCCCCAAGCATTGCTTAACAGCGCATCGTGGCCTGCACAGTGATGTATCTCATCAAATACGGCGAATATACGATGGTCATCGAAGAGCCTCCAAAACGCCTCATCCCGATACTCCATACCTTGATAGGTACACACAGCACCCACAGCGCCGATTAACCCATCAAGCCGTCTCCCGAGCACTTCGGCAAACGTCCGACGGAAGCCATCTACCACTTGTCGAGATGGAGCGAAACAAAGGATCAAATCAATTTCCTTGCGCTCGAGCAGCACCTTGGCTAGCTCTGCTGCCATTCGCGTTTTTCCCGAACCTGGTGTTGCTTGGCAGAAGAAGTGAGGGTTACCGCGATAGTGCTCAAGCGCGGTTTCTATACATTCCCTTTGCCACTCTCGAAGAGATTTTGTCATGCCGCGGCAATTGCCTTGAGCGAGTTTTCAAGCGCACGAAGATGCCCCAGCAACCGAGAGCTGCGGTCTCGAACCTCATGGTATTCGCCTTGAAGCCGGGCTCTTAAAACAGGGATCTCCTCAAAGAGCTGTTTGTAACGCTCCGTTTCCCCCATTGAGGACAGGAGGTCTAGGCGAGTCTCTTTTAGCATTTCTTGAAGACGGCCTTGGTCGTCCGATTCATTTTGTGCTGATCGTGTTGGGAGCTCGACCAACGGACCTTCAACGCTTTCAGAGTGAAAAGGGGATGAGTTGTCAGGTCTTTGAAATCGGGAAGCAACCAGCACAAGGTTTATATGGGCCGGCATTTCCAACAGATGGAAGAGCTGTCCACGCTTACTGAGTTTCGGCGACTTCACAACCCAGCCGGCACGAATCAGTCGACGGATTTGCTCATAAACGTAAATCCGAACTGCGCCCAGCTCATAGCCAGGGAAGTCTAGAGTCGCTGCATAGGCATCTCGAAGCTGGCGAGTCGTGAACCGCTGATGTATTTCTTGGCAAAGCAAGTCGTACAACTGCCTGTCGAATTCGAATGAATCATGTTTCATGCAGGCACCCAGAGTTCCGCGAACAAAAATACGGATTATAGTCCGTGGCTGATTCGTCCGCAAACGCCCGATAGTGCTGCCTCAAGCAGGTTGAGGCAGCTATGGGGAAATTGGCGAAGGCCTTGGGAACGAAGATACGGGAAGCAAGGAAGGCTAAGGGCTTGTCCCAAGACGTCCTAGCTCTCGTCTGCAAGGTTGATCGTAGCTATATGGGGCGCATCGAACGTGGAGAGGTAAACATAACGGTCGAGAAGCTTTATCAGATTGCTTTGAGCCTAGGGTGTGAACCAGGGTCACTTCTGCCGACAGCCAAAGATGCTAGCGATTGATAAGGTCAGGAATTGCCCCCTAGCAACCTCATTGAGGTAGAGACAAACCTTGACTTTAAGGATGCAACCTAACCTGAAAAGGCTTGATTTGGCGCTCCGCCAACTCTAACTCCCTTACGCGTTCCCATAGCTGTAGATTTTGTGTGAGGACCCGGTCGCGCTGCGCACGAACAGTTGCTAGTTCAGTCGCCAAGGCATCAAGCTTATCTTCCAAACTGTCAATTTTTTTAGTGTTTGAATGACTGCCCCCCCGATTTGCCTCTGCACGAAAAGCCTCAATCCTGGCTAATATGGGCAAATGTGCATTACGAGATTTCTTGAGGTAGCCACGATCAAATCCGGCTTCGAAACTTACAATGCTCGCGGTGATTTTCGAACGAGATAATCCTACATGCTCCGCCACAACTGGCCTGCCTTCGAGAAGGCGCTGCAACGCCTCTTCACACTCAAGCAAACCACGACCAACTACTTTATTAGAACGCATAGCTACACATCCTTATCAATAAAGCGCGCCTTAAAGCTCAGCAGTCGTTCAAGATCCCCATTGACTACTTGATATTCTCCCGAACCATAAGAATATAGCGTTAACTCTTCAGTCATAGCCTCAATGGCATGGCCAACTTTTTCAGGCTGTATTATTGCGCCTTCACATATCAAACATTCTGTGAAATCACCAAGCAAAAAATAATCACATCGACCAACCTTAGAACAACCACCTAAAAAAGTTGGCCGATAGCTAATCTCGCAATTCTTCACACGATTCAAAGTGTCTGCCCTAACATCCTCAATGCATACTTCACCATTCTTCAAACGAGCTTTCTGCTTCTCAATATAAGACCCCGTGCCTCCGAACAATGGTGCTTCCCTGAACAGCACATCGGACAGCAGTTGATTCGCAACAGCCATCGGCATCCCCATCTGAAACTCCAACGCAACATGCGAGTTGGGCAAGACAAAGCCATTACTTTTCGGATCGTAGTATCCAAAAATAGTCTTTAGATTTTGAAACCCATTACTGTAATAGCGAGCCATTTCGAGAGTCACTTGTTTGTATTGCGACTTCAAACTGGGCAACGAAATAAATCCACTATTGCTACCATAGAAAGCTAATGAACGGCGAAACTGGTGACCTGTCAGCGGCCAAGAACGACCTACCGCAAACTCTGGTTCACTGTAAAAGTCACGCTTCGTATCAGTTTGCGCCAACTCCTGTATGTCAGAAAGCTCAATCCTGATACCTTCTATTAGAGGAATTTTATTATAAAAATTCCCTAACTTCCCCACACCAACATCGGTATTGCGTTTTCGAAGGACTGCGGGATTTAGAAATAATGGACAGTCATTATCCACATCAATCTTATAGATACTTGCTAGACCTCGACAAATTGCCTGCGCAATTTTTACAGCCTTGACAACTTCGCTCGGCGCGAACCACGATTCTGATTTTTTGTACCCTGTAAATTTTGTGGTCGTCGACAGAACTGAGACTGATCTCGCCAAGTCGCGAGTCATTCCATTATCATCAACGACCTCCTTTAAATAGATCTCATCAGACAAACAATCATACTGCATGCGCAGCACCTCTTGCTCTCTCATGCCTGTGTATAAGTGAATTACGTTTTTTACAATGTACTGCATTTTCAATAGCGCAGGGCTCAACCCTCTTTTATGAGAACAAGAAAAAACTCCAGAAAAAACCTCATTCAGACAATGAGCCTGAAGCACCTCAGTCATAATTGGTCTGTAATTAGCCTTTCCGCCAGGCAACAGACTTTTCTGAACATCATGAGCGAGCCCATAGAATTCATCGCAAAACTTAGATACAAAGCACTCCAGGCTTTCTACGCCTCGGTGAATCTGATCAAGCATATCTTGGAGAACGTTTATTAGCTCCAAATAGATCCTAGTTGGAATAACCGGATGTTGATTAGGCTCATGTCGACGCAATTCAATATCACGCGAACTAATAACGCGATAACCCAATCGATCATCACCAACAGAAATTAAATTGGCAAGCAAAGCTGATAGCATTTGCGGAAAATGTGGCTGCGCCCTCTCAGCAATAAACGCTGCCAAATAGACCGGGGTACTGAAAAGTTGTTGCAAGGAC
The DNA here is from genome assembly GCF_024655625.1 of Pseudomonas sp. 18.1.10. Classification (NCBI taxonomy): domain Bacteria; kingdom Pseudomonadati; phylum Pseudomonadota; class Gammaproteobacteria; order Pseudomonadales; family Pseudomonadaceae; genus Pseudomonas; species Pseudomonas sp. 18.1.10. Next base: position 6,532 of record NZ_JANLGL010000036.1, on the reverse strand, counting down.
AACACACCAACTAAAGGCTTTTGGATTTGCTCATAACAAAACAACACCGCGCTCCGCAAAACCACCCAGCGCTGCTCTAATGTCTTTGCACTCAACCGCCCCAGACGACCACCTCCTGCGAAATATGCAAGACAATAGATAATGTATTTCACCTCATCGATCAATGCTTTGTTTTCGGGACCAATCGCCTTGAAAATCTTATCAAATCTAAATTTCGTGACCCTCGTCGCTCCAAGTCGATATGGATTAAAGTCCCATATCCACTCTTTATATATTGCCGTTGGCGTACCATGTTTATTTCGACACAGAACAAACTTAGATGAGGGTTTAAAGTTTATATCCAGCATTGCAGCATCAGGAGCAACGGCACCCAAATCACCCATGGCGGCATATAAACCACTTACCGCAGAGGCACTCAAAATACAACCCCCATTGCTTCATAGCGTTGCAGGCGTCGCTCCCAAAACGGCGTTAGCGCCCCAAGATTAAATACTTTATTCCTCATGGCAGATACTAACTGCGAAACAGACTCCGAGCGATTTGCAATTGCCTCTAAGATAAACTCGACCCGAATGGATAAGTCCTTATAGAGTACTTCTGCGTGACCACTATCCTGAGCAGTATTGCGTACAGCGTTAACCACATAATGGAGACTTAATAACTTGTGAATATCATCTTCGTCGGCGTGACAGAAATAATGAGTGCAATACAAACAACCGTACTGATTACGACAATTCGGCTGAATCACCGGTGCTTCGGTATCGCTGACGGGAACTGGAAACCTGAACGAGTCACAATGACCAACGGCAATTGAGTCAAGTTTATCTGACGCTGTAACACTTCGCTCACGTACCATTTGAGCAGCTTTACGCACTGAATCCCAGTAAGTACCAAACTCACTTTCCTGCTGTTCAACAGTGGCTTCTGAGTACGACGAAATATTTACCCCACTGGAATGATTTAACGCCCGCGCAACTGTTTCCAGGGAGTACTTAGCCGCGTGATGAGCGGAACTTTTATGCTTACGCGCCTTGTTATAGGTTATTTTTGGATATTTGCCATCTACAAAAACGCCCGAAATCGATGAGTAAAACCTAGTTGCCGCAGCCCCGGCATCAAGATCAGAAAATGATAGACAAACAGCGCCTTTAGAAATCTTTATCTTGAAAAACAATCTATCAACATATTCTCCATTGAGAATCCAATCACGCAACTTAAAATACTCTCGAAGCAGTGTTAACCCTTTTTTTCGCCCTAAGACATATCCGGTCATCTTTCCTCTAGCACGAAATTTTACAGCCGTTAATTCTTTCTTCAATACTGACTTATCAATCCCCAGAGCATCCTCATAACTAAACTGTTCCAGCTCAGTAGGTGATGCACCTGTCATCAACATAAAAAGAGAAATATATGCTTTTACAGCAAAGGCGGCCATTTGCAACCGGACATAATTACGAGATTCAGAATTAGAAAATTCTACGCTAGCCTGCGCATCTGCTATAGCACGCTCTGCTTCACAAAGCCTAATTGTCTGACCTCTTCCAGCATACTTGGACATGTATTCTTCGACTGTTGCAACACGTCTTTCTGCCACATTATAACAATCATACCCCTGTCGAAAAGGACTATTCATTCCACCATTAGAAGGAAACTTAACAACTTCATAATTTCTTATCCGGACTACGCATGGAAATGGCTCTTGCTCAAGAATAAAATTACTGTAATCACGCGCAATGGCAATACATACGTCCGTAAAAAAGTGTACATCGGATTCTCTAGGCGGCTTTATTGCTTTTCTTTGCCTAGCAATTGGCACGGCACTACGAACTACATAATCCACTACCGATGAAAACTGGAGTCCAATTATGAACTGTAAGGTCTTCTGACATTTAGCGGCATGCTGAGGAGCAAAATCCCCTTTTCTAATTGAATCATTAAGATAAGATGTGTAGTCAGCGTATGCTCTAGATGCACAACTCACATCAGTAAAAACCTCCACATAACCATTGGCATTTAACCAATTCACGACAATGTGCAACACTCTAAACTGGGTTACTATCGAATTATCGCGCAAACCTATTAGAGAATCGAGGAGCTTCACCACTAGCTCGCGCCTACTTTCCACAAGAGATGACTCGACAACCGATATAGTACCGGCATTGTCAAACTCCCTCGATCTAGCTTCGCCTCGCGTTGCATATGCGATACTCCCAATATCGATAGGCGACTTATACCCCTTTGCATTGGCAAGCTTTAGACGCAAGCGCTCCGGAAACACATGCTCCTGACTGATTTCATCTACCGTGATGACTTTTGTTTCACGAAATGACCAATCAACATGACTATTCATCTTGAGCACTCAGTATAAAACTTGAATAATTACCTGAAAATAGACTAGCCTCAAACTTTTCCTGCGCGACAGTTTTCTGAGGAAGCATCTTGAACAGTTGAAGGTAATGCTCTGTCATCTCTCGTGTGGCGTGGTGCATTCGCTCCATTATAAAATCAATATCATCTCCTGGACGCATAAGCCCCACAACAATAAGGGCCTGCAATCTTTGATAGAGCTGAAACCCAAAAGTCGCACGCAACCAGTGATACGAAAAGTCCTGAGGGTACTTATCAGATGTCTTTTGCAATATTTTTCGCTTTATTGTGTCTGTGACTTGGCCAGTGGGTCTAGATTTGACAATAGGGTAGCGCGGATCATCTTTTGCCATGTAATAACACCCTCCCTGATCAGATAAAAAAACGTACATATCCTCGTCTTTTATCTGTATATTTGGGTAATATAAAGACAGAGCGGCTCTAAACTTAACTCGCCGCTGCCTCATCATCGGACTATCTCCAAGCACCCGTAACTCCTTAGCAAGTTGCTTTGGCACGTGCAAACGTTGGCTACGGTCTTTCTTGGTATCCATCCCTGTGCCTGGACCGGCATGTAACAGATAGGTGCCATCTGCCTGCAGCCTTTCTGAAATGAACCCTTTTAGATGCTTTAACCGCATCGTAAGCACGGTCTGCTTACGGGCGCCAGTCATCAAAGCCGTCAACAGTATAAGACGTTCTAGTGCTGACCACTCCTCACCTTCAATAACCTTCAAAAACTCAGCCAGCTCAACATTAGACAAAGGACGAAGATCTTCGTTGTCCTCTCGCACATACCCTATTGATACCAGCCTTCCTGGAACCGTTGATTTAGTTTGACTACGCTTTTCAGCCGTAATCACCCTAGCGGCCCCGTAAGCATTTTTAATTAAAAATTTTACCTCCTTGACTGTATCTACTCGCTGCAAGTCAATGTCATGCCAATTGGCACAAACAAATCTATAGAAATCAAATACCACGCCTGTGTATTGATTTACGACTGCCGAACTACGCCCACTATGATTTATCAAATGAGCAAAATACTTATATGTAGGTCTCAACACAGGGCGACGCCCCGAAAAGTCGAGCCAGTTAAGTCCTTCGCTTTCACAGTAGATCAAGTAGTCTAATAATTTGCTGGCTCGACGGCGCAGATCATCGGTAGGCCTATTGCTTAACGTTTTATTTTCAATCAAGGATAAAAGGTATGAATTGGCTTCATGCCAAGGCTCACCTTCCTTATGAAACAGAAACGGGAGATTGTAGATATCTCCCGAGGTAAACGAAGAACCGATTTCCTCAACCTGGTAGAGCTGTTTGGTTTCAGCCCCTTCAAGTACCGATTTAATTGAGTCAACGGGCTGGATACCGACATGCAGGGTCGCGAAGGCGCTCTGCGCGTGAGGGATGAGAACGAGGCGACCTTCGTAACGCCGATTTGAGTAGGACATGACTCACCCTCAAAGGACTGAGTCAACCCTAGATGTTAAGCGCTAAAAATCAAGGCTTCTTGTCAATGTCTTTCTTGTTAAGCGATTCGACCCAAGGGTCTAACTTATGGAATAGCTTCGGATACCGCCCCTTCAGATCCTTCTTCACCTCGGCGTAGGTACTGCGCCAGAAGTTCGCCAGATCCTGGGTCACCTGCACCGGCCTGCGCGCCGGGGACAGCAGGTGCAACTTGACCACCTGGCGCCCGCCGGCAATGCGTGGCGTGTCCGCCAGGCCGAACAATTCCTGCAGGCGCACCGCGAGAATTGGCGGCTGTTCGCTGTAGTCCAGGCGCACCGACGAGCCCGACGGCACTTTCACATGCTGCGGCGCCAGTTCGTCGAGGCGCTGGGGCAGCGGCCAGGGCAACAGGTTGTGCAGGAAGCTGGAAATGTCCAGGTTGGCGAAATGGCTCAGGCGCGAGACTTTGCCCAGGTAGGGCATCAACCAGTGTTCGAGGCTGGCGAGCAAGGCGCTGTCACTGATGTCGGGCCATTCGCTGGTTTTGCCGGCGTCGAGATGGCGCAGCAGCATGACGCGGGCTTGCCATTGGCGCAGCTCGGGCGTCCACGGCAACAATTCCAGGCCTTTGCGCCGCACTAAATTGACCAGCGCCTGGCTGCGGGCGGCTTCGTCGAGGCCGGTGAGGGGTTCGCGGCTCAGCACCAGCTCGCCGACCTTGCGCTGGCGTTCGGCGCGCAGCACGCCTTCGCGCTCGTCCCAGTCGAGTTGATCGACGTTGCGCACCTGCTCGGCAAGCACCGTGTCGAACAGCGCCGGATCAAAGTCCGCCGCGAGGTAGATGCGTTCCTCACGCTGGCCATGGCGGCTGCCGAGGTCGGCAATCACCAGCCACGCTTGTTTCATCAGGCTGTCGGTTTCGGCGAACAGCGCCGCGCGACCATTGGCCAGGCGATATTCGGCGCCACCGGGGCGACGTTGCTGGGCGACGCGGTCCGGGTAGGCCAGCGCCAGCAAGGCGCCGAGCCAGCGCGGGTGATCGGGGTCGGCCACCGGTTGCGTGGCCTTGCCTCTTAAATAGCCACGGTATTGCCGTGCCAATTGCTTGGCCCGCTGCACGCCGCCTTGGCTGCCACGGGCGCGTTCTTCGCCGGACAGCAGCGCCAGGCGGCTGTGCAAATCCGCGCCGCCACCGCGCAGGATATCGCGCTCACCCAACAACGCTGCGACGTCACACGCGGTGGTCGCCAGCCCCAGATCCTGCCCGCGCAACAGTAGATGGGCGATGCGCGGATGGGCCGGCAGCTCGGCCATTTTCTGGCCGTGGGCGGTGAGTTTGTCGTCATGCAAGGCGCCCAGCCGCACCAGCAAATCCTGGGCCTGGGCATACGCGGCGGTGGGCGGCACATCCAGCCACACCAGTTGCGTGGGCGTGACGCCCCAGCGCGCCAGTTGCAAGGCCAGGCCGGCCAAGTCGGCGGCGAGGATTTCCGCACTACCGTAGGCGGCGAGGCCTTCATGTTGGTCTTCGGACCACAACCGGTAACACACCCCCGGCTCCAAGCGCCCGGCGCGGCCGGCACGCTGGGTCGCACTGGCGCGGGAGATACGCTGGGTGTCGAGGCGGGTCATGCCGCTGCCGGGGTCGAAGCGCGGCACCCGCGCCAGACCGGCGTCGATCACTACGCGCACGCCGTTGATGGTCAGGCTGGTCTCGGCGATGTTGGTGGCCAGTACCACTTTGCGTTTGCCGGCGGGCGCCGGGTCGATGGCCGCGCGCTGGGCGTTGAGGTCGAGCTCGCCATGCAGCGGGCATAACAGCACATCGGTGCGTTCACCGAGGGCGTCAGCCAGTTGCTGGTTGACCCGACGAATCTCCGCCTGACCGGGTAGGAACACCAACACGCTGCCCGTCTCGTCGTGCAGGGCTTCAAGGATGGTCTGCACCAGGCGCGGCTCGATAAATTCGCCGGCCTGGTACGGCCGCCCCCAGCGCATCTGCACCGGGAACATGCGCCCTTCACTGCGCAGGATCGGCGCGTTGTCGAGCAAGCCGGACAGGCGTTCGCCTTCCAGGGTGGCGGACATCAGCAGGATTTTCAGCGGCTGCTCATCACGAAACAGGTCGCGGCCGTTGAGGCTCAGGGCCAGTGCGAGGTCGGCGTCGAGGCTGCGCTCGTGGAACTCGTCGAAGATCAGCAAACCCACGCCGTCCAGCGCCGGGTCGTCCTGCAAGCGGCGGGTGAGGATGCCTTCGGTGACCACTTCGATGCGCGTGTTGGGGCCGACCTTGCTGTCGAGACGGATGCGATAGCCGACGGTTTCACCGACCTTTTCCCCCAATTCACTGGCCAACCGTTCGGCGGCGGCGCGGGCGGCGAGGCGGCGGGGTTCGAGCATCAGGATGGTTTGCCCGGCCAGCCACGGCTCATTCAATAACGCCAACGGCACGCGGGTGGTTTTACCGGCGCCGGGCGGTGCTTCCAGCACGGCTTCATGGCGATTCGCCAAGGCGTCACGCAGGGCGGGTAAAACATCATCGATCGGCAACGAATTCATACTGGCTCCAAAGCAGAGCGGCGAGTATAACGGCGAACTGCCGAGTGCCGGTGCTGGTCTCAGAAACACCGCCCACTTCGATTGTGAATGCAATCAAAGGTGGGAGCTGGCTTGTGTGGGAGCGGGCTTGCTCGCGAAGACGGAGTGTCAGTCA
>NZ_JANLGL010000369.1:0-3272 GCF_024655625.1 Pseudomonas sp. 18.1.10 | reverse complement strand
CACATTTTCCCGCATTCCAAAGGTAGAACTCGGTCAAATGTGGGAGCGGGCTTGCTCGCGAAAGCGGTAGTTCAGTCACCACAGGAGCAAAGGATCAACCCTGCCACTTACCGCCCTCAACAATCACACTCTCAGGCTTGGTGTCATCGCTCAGCTCTTTACGCACATATTGGTCATACAGCTTGAGCAAGAACTTCTCCTCACCCAACTTCGCCAACTCGGCATTCACCCAGTCACGCAGTTCGATGTTGCCCTTCTTCACCGCGGGTGCAATCGGCGCTTCATCACCGAGTTTCTCTTCCAGCACGCGATAACCCGGGTTCTGCTTGGCCCAGCTGAACAGCACCAGGTTGTCTTGCGCATAGGCATCACCACGGCCGGCCGGCAGCGCTTGCAGCGATTCGGAGTTTTTCTCGAACTTGAGCAGTTTCCAGTCCGGGTGGTTTTTGGTCAGCCAAATATCGGCGGTGGTGCCGGTGGTGACGATGGTGGTGCGGGTCGCCAGGTCATCCAGGCTTTTCACCACACTGTCGTTGGGCACCAGGGCCTGCACTGCGACTTTCAGGTTGGGGTTGGTGAAGTCCACCGCTTCCTTGCGCTCCGGGGTCACGGTCATGTTGGCGAGGATCAGGTCGACCTTGTCGCTTTGCAGGAACGGAATACGGCTGGCCGGCTCGACGGCGACGAATTCGACTTTGTTTTCATCGCCCAGCAAATCCTTGGCGAATTGGCGGCCGATGTCGGTATCGAAGCCGACGTAGCGCCCGGCTTCGTTCACAAAGCCGAACGGCGGTTTGTCGGTGAATACGCCGACGATCAGCTTGTCGCGGGCCTTGATCTTGTCGATAGCGCTCGCGGCAGCGGCGACGGGTTTGGCAGGCTCTTCGGCCTTTTTATCGCAGCCGGCCAGCAGGGCGACGGCAAACAGTGGCAGCAGTAGTTTTTTCATGTCAGCTCCAGTTCCTTGGTCTTTTTGGGCAGTGTTGAAACAAAGGAGAACTTCTCCAGGAACTGCTGCGCGCGTGCGGTCTGCGGGTTCGTAAAGAATGCCTCGGGGGTGTTGTGTTCGAGGATGCGACCGGCCTCCATAAACACCACGCGGTCGGCGACGGCGCGGGCGAAGGCCATTTCATGGGTGACGATCAGCAGGGTCATGCCATCGCGGGCCAGGCCCTGGATCACTTCCAGCACTTCCTTGACCATTTCCGGGTCGAGGGCGGCGGTGACTTCGTCAAACAGCATGACCTGCGGGTTCATGCACAGCGAACGGACGATGGCGATACGTTGCTGCTGCCCGCCCGAAAGCTGGCGCGGGAAGGCGTCGCGCTTGTCGGCCAGGCCCACGCGCTCCAGGAGTTTTTCGGCCTGTTCGCGGGCTTCGCGGGGGTCGCGTTTTTGCACTTTCAGCGGGCCGAGCAGGATGTTGTCGAGCACGCTCATGTGCGGGAACAGGTGGTAGCTCTGGAACACCATGCCGATGTCCTGGCGCACTTGGCGCCAGTCGGTTTTTTTGTCCAACAGCTCGTTTCCGGCGAAACGCAGGCTGCCGCTGTGGGCGACTTCCAGCCCGTTCAGGCAACGCAGCAAGGTGCTTTTGCCACAGCCGCTGGGGCCGAGGATCACCACCACTTCGCCGCTGTGCACGCGCAGGTCGATGCCCTTGAGCACCTGCGCTTCGCCGAAATATTTGTTGAAACCCTGGAACTCGATCAATGCGCTCATGCTTGGGCCCAGCGCCGTTCCAGCACCTTGGAGGCGGCCGACAACGGGTAGCAGATAAAGAAGAAAAACAGGAACAGCACGCCGTAAATCAACACGGATTCGTAGGTGCGTTCGATGATTTGCTGGCCGACCTTGATGACGTCCACCACGCCGATCAGCACCGCCAGGGAGCTGGTCTTGATGATGCGCGTGTAGACGTTGATGGTCGGCGGCGTCATGCGCTTGAGTGCCTGGGGCAGCAGCACGTAGCCGTACAACTGCGGGTCGGACAGGCCAATCGACAAACCCGCTTCACGCTGGCCCCGGGGCAGCGAATGCAGGGCGCCGCGCACCACTTCGCCGACTTCACTGGCGCCCCACAGCGACAGCACCAGCACCGCGCACCAGAAGCTCGGAATACTGAGGCCGAAGAAAATCGGCAGGCCGAAAAACAGCAGGTACAGCCACACCAGCACCGGGATCGCGCGGAACAGCTCCAGATACACCCGCAACACCGCGTTGATCACCGTGTTGTTCAGGGTGCGCAACACACCGTACAACACGCCGCCGACCGTACTGAAGGCGATGCTCAAGAACGAAATCGACAGGGTTTGCGCAGCGCCCTTGCCCAGTTGCGGCAACGACACCCACAACAACTCAAGACCCGAACTGGCCATGCTGGAGCCTCCTTTCCAGGCGGCTGAGCAGCAGCGACAGCGGCAGGAACAGCAGCACGCAGATCAGCGTCAGCACGGCGAGCATTTCGTAGGTCTTGTAGTACAGCGCGATGTAGCTCTTGGTGGTGTAGAGAATCTCCGGCACCGCCACGGCAGAAACCACAGTGGTTTCCTTGAGCAGAAAGATGAAATTGGCGAACAGCGCCGGCAGGCTGAGGATGCCGGCCTGGGGCAGGATCACATGGCGCAGCAGCTGCCAGTCGGACAGGCCGATGGACTTGCCCGACTCGATCTGCGCCAGCGGCACCGCTTCCACCCCGGCGCGCAGCACTTCGGTGAGGTAGGCGCCGCCGAGAAAGGTCATGGTGATGATCGCCGCCCAGAACCCGGAGATATTGAAACCCAGGGCCGGCAGGGCGAAGTAGACGAAAAACAGTTGGATCAGCAACGGCGTATTGCGCGCCAGCTCCACGTACAGCGCCACCAGGCGCGACAGGTACGGCGTGCGAAACACCAGCAGCGCGGCGTTGATAAGCGCCACCAGCAGCGAGGTGGCAATGGCGATCAGGCCCACTTGCAGCGTCACCCCCACGGCTTTTAAAAACGCCGGCAGGGTGCTGAGGATAAAAGCGAAATCGAAGGTCATCGGCAGTCCAAAACGCCGCAGGGGTAAGGCGGCGTGCGCGGTTCGATCCGGCGTGGGTAACGTCGGGTAGCGCAGACTTTAAAGGTATAAAAACAAATATTTAAATACCTAAATAGCATATTGATATCACGCAAAAACCTAACCCCGAAGGCGCCGGGTTTTAAGGCCCTGCACAAATCCCCTGTGGGAGCGGGCTTGCTCGCGAAGGCGCTGTGTCAGTCGACGAATGCATTGGCTGAACCACCGCA
>NZ_JANLGL010000368.1:0-3322 GCF_024655625.1 Pseudomonas sp. 18.1.10 | reverse complement strand
CAGTCACTAAATTTGTTACTGAACCACCGCATTCGCGAGCAAGCCCGCTCCCACACAAACCGGCTCCCACAGGGTCGGTGTTGGCTTACTCGTGGTAGATGTCCTGATCGCCGAAATACTTCTTCTGGATCTCGGCATACGTCCCATCCGCCTGCACGGCCGCGATCCCTTTATTGATAAGCGCGCGCAGTTCCTGGTCGTTCTTGCGCAGGCCCATGGCGATGTCCAGTGGCAACGTCGGGTCCTTGAACGCCGGGCCGGTCTTGAAGTCGGCGCCTTCAGGCTTGGACAGGAAGTTGAGCTGGGCTTCGAGCTTGTCGGTCAGGGTTGCGTCGAGGCGGCCGTTTTGCAGGTCGGCGTAATTCTGGTCCTGGGACTGGTACGCCTTGATCTGCGCGCCGAGCTTGGCCAGGTGCGCACGGGCGTAGGCTTCCTGCAGCGAGCCTTGCAGCACGCCGACTTGCTTGCCTTTCAACGATTCGGGGGTGTCGCCGAAGTCGGCGCTCTTGCGGGTGATTACCGACGTCGGGCTGAGGAACAGGCGGTCGGTAAAGTCGATGATTTTTTCGCGGGCCGGGGTCACGGCCATGGACGACATGATGGCGTCGAACTTGCGCGCACGCAGGGCCGGGATCATGCCGTCGAATTCGTTGTGCACCCAGGTGCATTTGACGTCGAGCTTGGCGCAGATGGCGTTGCCCAGCTCAATGTCGAACCCTTGCAGGCTGCCGTCGGCGGCCACGGATTCGAAGGGCGGGTATTCGGGGAAGACGCCGAAGCGGATTTCTTTCCACTCCTGGGCGTGAGCGGCGGTGGCGCACAGTGGCAACAGCAACGCAGCGAAGAGTGATCGCAGTGGAGTCATGGTGTAGTCCCTATATTTTGTAATTGATGTCAGGGCAGTAAATGAGTTGAAACAAATCGTTCTTGTTGGCGGAGAGAATGCTTCAAGGTGGTGCGTTTTTTGTGTCGTTTACCCCTCGCATAAAGCGCAAATTGCGCTGTTAAATCGGCCAATGCAGCGGAATCGGCTGCAAGACCCGCTGAATCGGCTTTTCCTCCCTGCAAACCCGGCCCGCCGCCGACGCAAAGCGGCAGGCCAGAGCGGTCTCAGGCGCGCTTTTTCTGCTGTGCGACGGGCTGGGCCAGGCGCGCAAACAGATCTTTCGGGTCGGCCAGGTCCGGCACCAGTTCCAGCGTGCTGCCCACGTCGAGGGCCTTGGCCACATCCAGCACGTAACGCAGGGCCGAGTAGTCTTCGATGGCGAAACCCACCGAGTCGAACAGCGTGACCTGGCGCGGGTTTTCGCGGCCGGGCCGTTGGCCGTTGATGACTTGCCACAGTTCGGTCACCGGCGAATCTTCCGGCATGTGTTGGATTTCACCTTCGATCCGGCTTTGCGGCTCGTACTCGACGATCACGCGGGCGCGCTCGACGATACGGCGGTCCAGCTCGGTCTTGCCGGGGCAGTCGCCGCCGACGGCATTGAGGTGCATGCCCGGCTCGATCATCTCGTCGGTGAGGATGGTCGCGTAGGCCTTGTCGGCGGTGACGGTGGTGACAATGTCCGCGCCTTTCACCGCGTCGGCCACGCTGCTGGCCAGGATCACCTCTATCGCCGGGAACGCCTTGAGGTTGGCCGCCAGCTTGGCGGTGGCCTTGGCGTCGATGTCGAACAGGCGGATTTCATTGATGCCGAGCATGGCGTGGAAGGCCAGGGCCTGGAATTCACTCTGGGAGCCGTTGCCGATCAGCGCCATGCTGCGGCTGTTGTCGCGGGCCAGGTAGCGCGCCACCAGCGCCGAGGTGGCGGCGGTGCGAATCGCGGTGGTGAGGGTCATTTCGGCCAGCAACACCGGTTTGCCGGTGTCCACGTCGCCCAGTGCACCAAAGGCCATCACGGTGAGCATGCCGGCCTGGGTGTTTTTCGGGTGGCCGTTGACGTACTTGAAGGCGTACAGCGCGGCGTCGGACACCGGCATCAGCTCGATCACACCGTCCGGTGAGTGGTTGGCCAGGCGTGCGCATTTTTCGAAGTCCTGCCAGCGCAGGTAATCGGCGCGGATGTACTCGGCCATCTCGCTGATGCAGGTTTGCAGGCCTTTTTGCGACACCAGGTAGCTGAGGTCGTTGACGTCGATGTAACGGGTCATGGCAAGACTCCTTATTGAAATGAGGGACGAGTTGGCAAGTGCACTTCTGCCAACATGCAGCGGGCACTGCCGCCGCCGATGCGTTCGATGTGGTCGATGTTCACCACCACCGGCCGCGTATGGCGTTCCACGTGGGCGCGCTGTGCCGGTTGCAAGGCGCCCCAGGCACTGGCCGACATCACCAGCAGCGGCTGGCCGTCGCGGTCGTGGACTTCGAGCATGTTGCCGGCGAAGGCTTCCAGCTGATCGAAGTCGAGGGCGAGGATGTCTTTGCCGGTGTCGCGCAGGGAGCGTTCCAGGGTCAGGCGCTCGCCCTCGTCGGGCAGGGCTTGCAGGCACACCACCGAGAGGTCGCGGCCGACGCTCATCATCACGTTGCTGTGGTAGATCGGCGCGTGATGGCGGTCTACGGCATGGAACACGCAGAGCTGATAATCGAGGCGTTCGGCGAACTGGCGCAGGGCATCGTGGTGGGTGCGCCCGGAGTGGCAGGCGTAGCTGATGCGGTGCTGGCGGTCGAGCACCATGCTGCCGGTGCCTTCGAGGAAAATATTCTGTTGTTCCAGGTGGCTGAGGTCGATGGTGCTGTGGATCGCGAAGCGTTGTTCCAGCACTTGCAGCACGCCCTTGTTGCGCTCCAGCCGGCGGTTCTGGCCTTCCATCGGGTACAACACCAGGCTGCCGTCGGCGTGGCTGCTCCACCAATTGTTGGGGAAGATCGAATCGGGGGTGTGGGGCGCCAGGGTGTCCTGCACCACCAGCACTTCCACGCCGTGCTGGCGCAGGGTGTCGACATAGCCGTCGAACTCTTCCAGCGCTTTCTGCTGCGCGCTGAGCGGGTCGAGGGGCTGGCGTTGGAAGCGGTTGTTGATCGCGGTGTCCGGGTTGAAGGCAAAGCGCGCCGGGCGAATCATCAAGACGGTATTGGTGGTTTGCATGGGTGCACGAATCCATGGGGTTGGGCAGTGCGGCTATTTTGTGGCTTGTGCGGGGTGAATCCCGGCTGAAACGAGGGGGCGGCCCAGCCGGGAAAGCTGAAACTGGAGGTGGCGCAGCCGAATCAGCTGCCAGCTCTGGAATGCAATCAAAAATGTGGGAGCGGGCTTGCTCGCGAAAGCGGTGTGTCAGTCAACAGAGTCATTGGCTGACCCACCGCTTTCGCGCTGTC
>NZ_JANLGL010000367.1:0-3353 GCF_024655625.1 Pseudomonas sp. 18.1.10 | reverse complement strand
AAACCCCATTTGCGAAAGCAGATGGGGTTTTGTTTTGGGCGCGAGAAAAGCAGGCCGAGCCTCGACAAACAAGCCCCGACAAATTTGCACAGTTATTTCTGAAGCAGACCACTAGAATAGGCACCTAACCTTTTTAGAGCCCGAGCCCTACTTATGCCCGATCCGGTTGATGCCCTCGAGGTGTCGGATTTACCACTGGACGACCTGGTGGCATGCCATGAGTGCGACTTGCTGATGCGCAAACCAGCGCTCGCCCTCGGCGAAAAAGCCCAATGCCCGCGTTGCGGTTACGAGCTGTACGCTCACCGCCACAATGTCGTTGAGCGAAGCCTCGCCTTGGTTATCGCCGCGCTGCTGCTCTATATCCCCGCGAACTTTTTGCCCATCATGCAGCTCAATCTACTTGGGCAGTCCTCGGAGGACACCGTGTGGAGTGGCGTCGTCGCCCTGTTCAATACGGGTATGCAAGGCGTTGCCGTCGTGGTCTTCCTGTGCAGCATGGGCATTCCCCTGCTCAAGCTGCTCTGTCAATTGGCAGTCCTGCTCAGCATTCGCTGGAATATCGGCCGCAGCTACGGACTGCTGCTCTACCGCATCTACCATCACATGAAAGACTGGGGCATGTTGGAGGTCTACCTGATGGGCGTCCTGGTGGCGATCGTAAAACTCGCCGACATGGCCTCCATCACCATCGGCCTGGGCCTGGTCTGTTTCGTCAGCCTATTAATGGTTCAGGTTCTGCTTGAGGTGGTGATGTCGCCGCACCAGATCTGGCAAGCACTGTCAGGAGAGGATGAGCATGCGGGCGATTGATGCAGGTATTCTGATTTGTACCGAATGCCATGAGTTGAACAGGCAAGAGCCGGATACCGACGAGCAAACCTGCACCCGTTGCGGCGCGCTGGTCCATGCCCGTCGCCCCAACAGCCTTGCGCGCACGTGGGCACTTCTGATTACTGCAGCCATTTTGTACATCCCGGCCAACTTGTTGCCCATTATGACGATCAACTCCCTTGGCCAGGGTGCACCCAGCACCATCATGGCCGGCGTGATTGAATTGGTGCAGCACGGCATGTTCCCCATCGCCGCCGTGGTGTTCATCGCCAGTATCCTGGTGCCGACGTTCAAGCTCGTGGGCATTGGTCTGCTACTGTTCTCGGTGCAGCGCCACCAACCGCTGTCCGCGCGACAACGCATTGTGATGTACCGCTTTATCGAATTCATTGGCCGCTGGTCCATGTTGGATATTTTCGTGATCGCCATCCTGGTGGCGGTTGTAAACTTTGGGCGGCTTGCCAGTGTCGAGGCCAATCTCGGCGCTGCGGCGTTCGCCAGTGTGGTGATCTTGACGATGCTTGCCGCAGTAACTTTTGATCCCCGACTGATTTGGGATAACACGGAGTCGGACGACGACCATGAGTGATTTGCCAAAAGCTAAAACCCGCCCGGCCTCCAACTGGTCGGCCATCTGGGTGTTACCCCTGATTGCTCTGATAATCGGCGGCTGGCTGGGATGGCGCGCCTATACCCAGCAGGGCATCGACATCCAGGTACGCTTCGAAAGCGGCGAAGGTATCCAGGTCAACAAGACCGAAGTGGTCTACAAAGGCATGACCGTGGGCAAGGTCAAGGCCTTGGCCCTGGACGACGAAGGCAGCAATCGCGGGGTGATCGCCACCATCGAGATGAACAAGGACGTCGACCAGTACCTCAAGACCAATACGCGCTTCTGGTTGGTCAAACCCAGCGTAACCCTAGCCGGCATCACCGGCCTGGAAACCCTGGTCTCAGGCAACTACATCGCCGCCAGCCCTGGCGACGGCGAGCCCACGCGCAAATTCAAGGCGCTCTCCGAAGAGCCGCCTTTGTCCGACGCCAAGCCCGGCCTGCACCTGACCGTCAAGGCCGACCGCCTCGGCTCGCTCAACCGTGGCAGCCCGGTGTTCTACAAGCAGATCCAGGTCGGCCAGGTCAAAAGCTACCTGCTCTCCGAAGACCAGAGCACCGTTGAAATCAAGGTGTACATCGAGCCGACCTACGCCAACCTGGTGCGTAAACACACGCGTTTCTGGAACGCCAGCGGCATCAGCATCGACGCCAACCTCTCCGGCGTGAAGGTGCGCAGCGAATCCCTCTCCAGCATCGTCGCCGGCGGCATCGCCTTCGCCACCCCAGAGAACCGCAAGGACAGCCCGCCGACTGACCCAAGCCTGCCCTTCCGCCTGTACGAAGATTTCGATGCCGCCGCCGCCGGCATCAAGGTCAAGGTCAAGCTCACCGACTTTGAAGGCCTGCAGGCTGGCCGCACGCCGGTAATGTACAAAGGCATCCAGGTCGGCAGCCTGAAAACCCTGAAGATCGACCCTTCCCTGTCCAGCGCCAACGCCGAGCTGACCCTCGACCCGCTGGCCGAAGACTACCTGGTGCAGGACACCCAGTTCTGGGTGGTCAAGCCGTCGATTTCCCTGGCCGGTATTACCGGGCTTGAGGCCTTGGTCAAAGGCAACTACATCGCCATCCGCCCTGGCGACAAAGGCAGCGCCCCCCAGCGCGAATTCGTCGCCCGGGCCAAGGCGCCACCGCTGGACCTGCGCTCGCCAGGCCTGCACATGGTGTTGTTCACCGATAATCTCGGCTCGCTGGATGTCGGCAGCCCGATCCTCTACAAACAGGTCAAGGTCGGTTCGGTGCAGAGCTACCAGTTCTCGCGCAAGAACAAGCAACTGGTGATCGGCGTCCACATCGAGAAGGAATACGAAAACCTGGTCAACGGCTCCACGCGGTTCTGGAATGCCAGCGGCGTGACCCTGACCGGCGGCCTCACCGGCGGCATCCAGGTCAAGAGTGAATCCCTGGCCAGCCTGATGGCCGGCGGTATCGCCTTCGAAACCCCAGAGCCGAACGTACCGCTGAAGAAACGCATCCCACGCTTCCGTCTGTTCACCGACCGTGAGGCGGCCAATCAACACGGCACCTTGGTGACCATCAAGGTCGATCGCGCCGACGGCATGCGCCCGGGCACACCGGTACGCTTCAAAGGCCTGGATGTGGGCAAGATCGAAAGCGTCGATCTCAGCGCCGACATGCAGTCGGTGTTGCTCAGCGCGCGCATTACCCAAGTGGCGGATCGCATCGCCCGCGTGGGCAGCCAGTTCTGGGTGGTCAAGCCTGAGCTGGGCCTGATGAAAACCTCGAACCTGGAAACCCTGGTCACCGGCCAGTACATCGAAGTACAGCCAGCGGTGAAAAACGCCGGCCCGCAAAAGAGCTTCGTCGCACTGGATGAACCGCCGAAAGCCGTTCACCAGGAGGAAGGCCTGAGCCTCACCCTCAGCGCCGCACGCCGTGGCTCG
>NZ_JANLGL010000366.1:0-3393 GCF_024655625.1 Pseudomonas sp. 18.1.10 | reverse complement strand
ACTGATGCACCGCTTTCGCGAGCAAGCCCGCTCCCACACAAGCCCGCTCCCACATTTAGGTGCTGCGGGTCAGATCAGCCCGAACAGCATCTTGGGCATCCCTGCAAACTCAGCCAGGTATGGGATTACCCAACCCTGGATCAGCTGGATCGCGATAAACGCGAAGATCGGCGAGATATCCAGGCCGCCCAGGTTCGGGATCCAGCGACGGAACGGCGCCAGCACCGGCTCGGTGATCTGGTACACCAGCTCCGCGCCTGGGCTGCGGCTGCCCGGTGCGACCCAGGACAGAATCACGCTGATAATCATCGACCAGAAAATGATCTTCAAGAACAGCGAGAAGATACCGATCAGCGCCCAGGGCAACAGCAGCACGGTGTAGGGCAGGAAGCCCTTGAGCAACAGCACCAAGGCAAACAGCAGGATCTGCAGCAGCAGCGCCAGCACCAGCGACGACATGTCCAGGCCGAACATGCTCGGCACGATCCGGCGCAGCGGCTTGAGCAAGGGCTGGGTAGCCTTGACCACGAATTGGCACAGCGGGTTGTAGAAGTTCGCCCGCACCAGTTGCAGGATAAAACGCATCAGCACGATCAGCAGGTACAGGCTGCCCAGGGTCTGGATGATGAAAATAAGCGCGTCATTAAGGCCAAGCATGTGTGATTCCTTGATTGGGACGACTATTTATTTGCCCAGCTGCTCGGCCATTTCCGCCGAACGATGTGCTGCGGCACCCAGTGCTGTTTCCACCAGGGCTTCAAAGCCCCCGGCCTGGAAGGATTCGATGGCGGCTTGCGTGGTGCCGCCCGGCGAGGTCACGCGGCGGCGCAGTTCGGCGGCGTCGACGTCGCTGGCCACGGCCATTTTTGCCGCGCCCAGTGCGGTTTGTTCCGACAGTTGCTTGGCGATTTCCGCCGGCAGGCCCAGCTTCACGCCGGCGGCGGTCATGGCTTCGATCAGCAGGAAGAAATATGCCGGGCCGCTGCCGGACACGGCGGTGACCGCATCCAGTTGCTGCTCGGTTTCCAGCCACAGGGCGATGCCCACGGCGGACAGCAGTTCCTGGGCTTGATCCCGTTGTGCGGCGCTGACTTCAGCGGTGGCGTACAGGCCGCTCACGCCCTGGCGCAGCAGCGATGGGGTGTTGGGCATGCAGCGCACAATCGGCTGGGCGCCGAGCCAGTTGTTCATGCTGGCGCAGGTAATGCCAGCGGCAATCGACACCACCAGCTGCTGCGGTTGCAGGCTCGGGCGCAGGCTTTCGCACACGGCCTTCATGGCCTGCGGCTTGACCGCCAGCACGATCACATCGACGCCCTGGATGGCTTCGGCGTTGTCGGCGAAGGTTTCGATACCGTGCTCTGCGCTGACGCGGGCACGGGTCTCGGCGCCCGGGTCGCTGGCGCGGATCTGCGCGGCATCCAGGCCCTTGGCCCGCAGGCCACCGATCAGGCTGGCCGCCATGTTACCGGCGCCGATAAAGGCAATACGCGTGTTGCTCATGACAGGTCCTTATTCAGTGAAAAGTCAG
The DNA here is from genome assembly GCF_024655625.1 of Pseudomonas sp. 18.1.10. Taxonomy (NCBI): domain Bacteria; kingdom Pseudomonadati; phylum Pseudomonadota; class Gammaproteobacteria; order Pseudomonadales; family Pseudomonadaceae; genus Pseudomonas; species Pseudomonas sp. 18.1.10. The sequence continues at coordinate 1,862 of NZ_JANLGL010000366.1, read as the reverse complement.
CCATTTCACGGCTGGCCGTAGTCGCGGGCGCCAAACAGCGCGGTACCGATCCGCACCCAGGTGGCGCCTTGGGCGATGGCTGACTCAAGGTCGTGGCTCATGCCCATGGAAAGTGTGTCGAGCGGCAGATTCAAACCGGCTTGCAGCTCACGCACCGTGGCGAAGGCTGCATCCTGCGCGGCACGATCGTCAGTCGGCTCGGGAATCGCCATCAAACCCCGCAACTGCAAGCGCGGCAGGGCGCTGATCGCCTGGGCCAGGGCCGGCAGGTCGGCGGGCGTACAGCCGGACTTGCTGGCTTCGCCACTGACGTTGACCTGGATGCAGATGTTCAGTGGTGGCAGGTCAGCCGGGCGTTGTTCGGACAGGCGTTGTGCGATTTTCAGGCGTTCCACGGAATGCACCCAGGCGAAGTTCTCGGCGATAGCGCGCGTCTTGTTCGATTGAATGGGGCCGATGAAGTGCCAACTCAAGGGCAGGTCGGTTAATTCGGCCTGTTTGCCCAAGGCCTCCTGCAGGTAGTTCTCGCCAAAATCGCGCATCCCGGCGGCGTAGGCTTCACGCACGGCCTGGGCGGGTTTGGTCTTGCTCACGGCCAGCAGGTGGATGCTGCTTGCGTCACGCTGGGCTGCGTCGGCGGCAGCGCGGATACGCTGGCTAACCAGCTCGATGTTGTCTGCTATCGTGGACATTCAAGATGCGCCCGTGGACATGGAGTCCGCGGCATTCTACTGGAAATGGAAAGCCCTATGGATATCACTGAACTGCTGACGGCAGGCTTACGCCGTGGCGCGTCCGACCTGCATTTGTCAGCCGGCCTGGCGCCGATGCTGCGTGTGGATGGCGAGGTCTGGCCGCTGGATTGGCCGGTGCTGTCCGCACCCCAGGTGGCGGATCTGCTCAGCCCGTTGCTGAAGAAACACCAGCAAAAGGATTTCGAAACATCTCTTGAAACGGACTTCGCGTTCGAACTGCCCGGTGTGGCGCGGTTCCGGGCGAATGTGTTCCAGCAGGATCGCGGCATGGGCGCGGTGTTTCGCACCATTCCCAGTGAGGTCCAGAGCCTGCAAAGCCTGGGGTTGGGGGAAGTCTTCGAGCGGATTGCCCAACTGCCGCGTGGCCTGGTGCTGGTCACCGGGCCGACCGGTTCGGGCAAGTCCACCACCCTGGCGGCGATGATCGACTACCTCAATCAGCATCGACGCCAGCACATCCTCACCCTGGAAGACCCCATCGAATTTATCCACAGGCCAAAAGCCGCGCTCATCAACCAGCGCCAGGTGCACCGTGATACCCACAGCTTCTCGGCGGCGTTGCGTTCGGCGCTGCGGGAAGACCCGGATGTGATTCTGCTGGGCGAGCTGCGCGACCTGGAAACCATCCGCCTGGCCCTGACGGCCGCTGAGACCGGGCACCTGGTGTTTGGCACCCTGCACACTGCGTCGGCGGCAAAGACCGTGGATCGGTTGGTGGACGTGTTCCCGGCGGGGGAAAAGGCCATGGTCCGCTCAATGCTGGCGGAGTCGTTGCAGGCGGTGGTGGCCCAGGTGCTGGTGAAAAAACTCGGCGGCGGGCGGGTGGCGGCTCACGAGATCATGCTGGGCACACCGGCGATTCGCAATTTGATTCGCGAGGACAAGGTGGCGCAGATGGTCTCGGCGATCCAGACCGGCGGAGCGTTGGGGATGAAGACGCTGGATATGAGCTTGAAGGCGCTGGTGGGCGAGGGCGTAATCAGTCGGGAGGATGCGCGGGAGAAGGCGCGGGTGCCTGGGGATATATAGCTCTCGAGAACACTGAAGATCCAATGTGGGAGCGGGCTTGCTCGCGAATGCGGTGGGTCAGTCAGCTCATCTGATACT
>NZ_JANLGL010000365.1:0-3465 GCF_024655625.1 Pseudomonas sp. 18.1.10 | reverse complement strand
CAGTTAAAAATCAAGTGACTGACACTCCGCTTTCGCGAGCAAGCCCGCTCCCACATTTGATCTTTATTGTCAGTCGGATTGCGGCACCGCAAACACCGCATTCGCCCGCACCACCACCTTCTCCCCCACCTGCACACTCACCGTGGCAAACGCCATCTGCCGCCCGCGCTTGTGATGCTCCAACTTCACCACCATCCACTCCCCCACCTGCACCGCGCCCAGGTAGTCCAAGGTCATGCTCGCCGTAATCAACGGCAGCGGCGGCTCGCTGGAAAACGCCATCGCATAACCCATGCCGACATCCGCCAAGGTCGCCAATACCCCACCATGCACGGTGCCACGGCCATTGGCGTGACGATTGTCGGCACGCAGGCCGATCTCCAGTTGCAGGCCTTCACCCCGGCAATACGCCGGGCCCAACAAGTCGAGCAGCGGACTGCTGCGGGGCAGTGAAACAAAACCTTCGGGAACAGCGATCATGGCGAGTTCGTCCTTGGAGTCAGGCCCCGAGGTGTACTCCAACCCGTCTGCGGCAGCCATCACCATCAGCCACGCAAATCCTGCACGATACTTTGCGTTAATCCGCCAGACCCGCTTTAATCGCCGTCCAAATTTCCCCGCACCTCCCAAGGAACCGCAATGCGCCATCTGGACGGCAAAGCCACACCGCTTATTTTGATCTTGCTGGCAGGCCTGACCCTCGCCGGTTGCTCGCCCAAGGATCACGCCCGCGCACGCGCGATCAACGGCGAACAAAGCCAGGCCGGCGCGCAATTGGCCTATGAGCATGAGCTGACCCTGGCCCTGCCCGGCGCCCTGCTCGCGCCGCGTATGCAGGCCACGCGCGAAGCCTGTGAAACCGCACGCTTCGGCGCCTGCAACATCCTCGGCATCACCGAAGACGGCAACGGTGGCGAGATCATCCTGCGCATCGCGCCCACCGGTGTGGAGCCGATGGTCGCCATGGCCACGGAAGGCGGCACGCTCGGCCAGCGGATCACCACCGCCGAGGACCTGGCCGACGCCGTCGCCGATGTGCGCCGCCGCCAGGATCGCCTGCAAGCTCAGCAACAGCGCCTCGATGAGTTGGCCAAGCGCAAGGACATCACCGTCAGCGACTTGATCGCCTTGAGCAAAGAGCAAGCCGCCATCGAAAACGAATTGCAGGAACTGGCGCAAGTCTCCGCCAACCAGCAACGCCGGCTCGACACCAACCGCGTGACCCTGAACTTCCGCTCCGCCGACGGCGCGAACCAGCCGTCACGCTTTAGCCGCATGTTCAGCAACCTCGGCGACAACCTGGTGAACGGCACCGCTGACGCCCTGGAACGCGCAAGCTACGTGCTGCCGTTTGTGATTCTGGCATTCCCGGTGGTGTGGTTGTGGGTGCGCCTGTGGCGCCGCTTCATCGTGGCGAGGGAGCTTGCTCCCGCTGGGCTGCGAAGCGGCCCCAAAAAAGCAGAACGCGGTGGATCAGACGCTAATCAGTGACGGCCTTGGGGCTGCTGCGCAGCCCAGCGGGAGCAAGCTCCCTCGCCACAGTCAGCGCTTCATGCAGCGCTGATAGCGCTCATCCACGCGCTTGGCAAACCACGCCGTGGTCAGGTTGCGGGTGATCTTCGGGCTCTTGAGCACGATGCCCGGCAGGATTGCCCGTGGCATCGGCTTGCCGGCCGCTGTGTCCGCCAGCGCAAACACGCGTTTGTAGAGGGTGGTGTCTTCAAAGTCCAACTGCTCGCCCTGCTCCAACTGGCTGCGGATGCTGGGGTTGCGCATGTCCAGCTTCGCGCCCAGTGAACGCACCGCCAGTTCGGTGGTGCCGGGCAGCAACGAGCCGTAGCGAATCAGATCGCCGTCCAGCGCCAGCTCGGTGCCAGAGGCGCGGCTGACCGCCGCCTGGAAGGCCGCGTTACGGCTGGCGTACCAGCCCGCGTTGAAGTCGGCAAAACGATACAGCGGTTGATCGTAGTTCACCGGGTAGCCGAGCAAGTGGGCAATGCCAAAGTACATGCCGCCACGGCGGGTGAAGACTTCGCGTCGGATCGTGCCATCCACCGTGTAGGGATAACCCCGTGCCTGTTTCTGCGCGAAGTCGATGCTGACTTGCATCGGGCCGGCGGTGTGCACCGGGTTGAAACCGCCGAACAAGGTGTTGCCCAGGGGCACCATGCTGATGAAATCATCGAAGATGCCGCTCAGGTCCTTCTCCGTGCGCGCGGCATTCAGGCGCTCGGCGTAGGTCTTGCCGGTGGGCGAGCGCAGCTGCAAGGTGGTGCGCACCACCACTGCGGGCACATACACCTTGGCGGCGCGGCGCAGCATTTCATCCTGCGCGATCTTGCCCATGTTCGGCACGGGTGGGTCGACCTGGTAGGTGGACTCCTGCTCGGTCACCGCCAGTACCGCGCAGATATTTTCGGTGCTCGGGTCGATCTTCTGGGTGTCGAAGGCTGTGTAGATGTCCTGGGCCCAGCCCTTGCGATCCGCCACGGTCGCCGGCAGCAGGCGCACGATCTGCGCCTTCACCTCGGCTTCGTTACGCTCCGGCTGTTGCGGGCCGCGCGCAGTGGAACAACCGGCCAATACCAGTAACGGAGTGATGCACAGGATCAAGCGGCGTACGGGCATGGGTGCTTCCTTGAATAACGACGGACCGGGCATATCGACCCGCAAGTGTAACCAGGGTTCGCTGACCGGGTGCGCTCGCCAACCTGCGTCTATCGTGACAGGATCTGACATCGACCATTCCTACACGGAGTTTGAATGCCATGCTCAGCCTGAACTTTCTCATCACTTGCCTGATTGTGGTGCTGATTCCCGGTACCGGGGTGATTTTTACCGTGTCCACCGGCCTCACCGCCGGCAAGCGCGCCAGCCTGTTCGCCGCGCTGGGCTGCACTGCCGGGATCATCCCGCACCTGCTGGCCTCGATTCTCGGCCTGTCCGCCCTGCTGCACACCAGTGCGCTGGCGTTCGACCTGCTCAAGTACGCCGGTGTCGCCTACCTGCTGTATGTGGCGTACGCCACCTGGCGCGATCGCTCGGCCTTTGCAGTCAGTGACACGCCCGTGGTCGCCAGTGCCCGCAGCCTGATGCTGCGCGGCCTGCTGATGAACATCCTGAACCCCAAGCTGACGATTTTCTTCCTGGCCTTCCTGCCGCAGTTCGTCGCGCCCGGCAGCACGGCGCCTACTGTGCAGATGCTGGTATTGAGCGGCGTGTTCATGGCGATGACGTTGGCGGTGTTCGTGATGTATGGCCTGCTGGCCAATGTGTTTCGGCGCGCGGTGATCGAGTCACCACGGGTGCAGAACTGGCTGCGTCGCAGTTTTGCGGCGGCGTTTGCGGGGTTGGGGTTGAATCTGGCGTTTGCGCAGCGTTGATCTTGGTGGGATCTGGCTTATGTGGGAGCTGGCTTGCCTGCGATAGCATCACCTCGGTGTCACTGAAAGACCGAGGTGCCTG
>NZ_JANLGL010000364.1:0-3480 GCF_024655625.1 Pseudomonas sp. 18.1.10 | reverse complement strand
TGACCCACCGCTTTCGCGAGCAAGCCCGCTCCCACACAAGCCCGCTCCCACAGGGATTAGCATTGTGCTTGAGATCAGGTGCGCAGGTGGGTCAGCGGCAGTTCGGTGCTGTTGAGTACCTGGTTCAGCACAAAACTGGAACGCACACTGGTCACCCCATCGATGCGGGTGAGATGCCCCAGCAGCAATTTCTGATAGTGATCCATATCCGGCACCACCACCTTCAGCTGATAGTCGGCATCCATCCCGGTGACCAGACTGCATTCCAGCACCTGGGGCAGGGTGCGGATCGCCGCTTCGAAGTTCTCGAAACGCTCCGGTGTATGCCGGTCCATGCCGATCAACACGTAGGCGGTGAGGCTCAGGCCCAGCATCTTGCGGTCGAGCAGGGCGACCTGGCGGGCGATGTAGCCGTCGTCTTCCAACTGCTTGACCCGGCGCGAGCACGGCGACGGCGACAAGCCGATGCGTTCGGCCAACTCCTGGTTGGAGATCCGCGCGTCACGCTGCAATTCCGCCAAAATACTCAGGTCGTATCGGTCAAGCTTGCTCATTGGGTTGGCCTTTGTCGTAACTATTGCGGCGAATTATCTATGAAGGGTTAAAAATTGCGCAAGCACTGTTTATTGACGCAATCTTCGCAATCATCTGCCGGGCGCTGGCGGGTATCTTTATCAACAGAATCACCGCCTGGACAAACAGTCCACAGCAGCTCGCCCAATCAGGCCCGCTGCGGCCGCCACCCCAGCAGGGTTGAGCCGGCCTCCAGGCTGCACACTGTCCACAAGACGGCGTGAGGTGAGCCAACGTCAAAAGCGTTGAGCACGGACGAAGTTCTCAAGGGGTGGCCGACGGGTCACCCCTTTTCTTTTGCCTGCGAAAATGTTTCTCGTGACTGATAACCTGTCCGAGAACCGGGCCATGCTTTTCCAGTCTCATGGACAGGCCCTAATCCGCAGTGAGGAATAGCATGAAGCGCATCTGGCGTTTGACAGGTGTAGGTTTGCTGATGGTCACCGTTGGCGCGCAAGCAGTGGCCGACGAGCGTGATAACACACCACGCCCTGAAGGCGGTGGTCAGCATGAGCGCGGCCAGGGCGGTGGTCGACAGCAGGGCAATGAGCCGCCACGCCAGCAGAACAACGCGCCACGGCCGGAAAATAATCAGCCACGGCCGGAGAACGCTCAGCCGCGCCCGCAGAATCAGCATTTTGAACAGCGCAATGGCCAGAACGACCATTGGCAAGGTCGCCAGCCGGGCAACGAGCCGAGTCGCCCCGTGCAACCGCAGCCGTCGAACAACCTGCCGATCCAGAGCCGCCCCGACACCGTGCGCCAGACCCAGGAGCCTCGCCAGGGCTACTACCGCGACATTCCCCGCCGCAACGACGGCAACCAACATTGGGAAGCCGGCGGCCCCGGCTCGCGTCCAGGCAACAACGGCGGCGGCTACAACAATAACCGCCCTGGCGACAACCGCTGGCCAGGCCGCCCCGACGGGCACGGCAATGGCTGGGGCCCCGGCCCGCAGCATCGCCCTGGGTATGTGATCGACCGCTTCCCCGACCGCAACTACCGCGTGCCTTACCGTGGCCAGGATTACTTCTTCTCCGGTGGCTACTGGTATCGCCCGCAGGGCCCGCGTTATGTGGTGGTGACGCCGCCGTACGGCATCCGCGTGCAATACCTGCCGGACTACGCGCGGGAAGTGTGGGTGGGCAGCGCGTTGTTCTTCCTCGCGGCAGGCGCCTATTACACCTACGAAAGCAGTTCCCAGCAGTACGTGGTGGTGCAACCGCCGACGCAAGTGCCCGCGCCACAACCGGCGCCGCAGGGTAACGGCTATGACGTGGTGGCTTATCCCGCCAACGGCCAGTCACCGGCCCAAGTGCAGCAGGACGGATACGACTGTTATCGCTGGGCCGTGCAGCAAAGTGGCTTCGACCCGCAGCAAGTCACCTACGCCCCAGACCCGGCGGTGGTGCAAACCTACCGCCAGGCCCAGGGCAACTGCCTGAGCAGTCGCGGGTATCAGGTGCAGTACTAGGCTTTATTGCCTGTGACCACTTCCCGCGGGTCGGCGTGCACCAGCACTTCGGCGCGCGGGTAGGCGTTGTGGATGGCATCGGCGGCCCTGTCGCTGATGGCGTGGGCCACCGACAGCGTCAATTCCCCCGGCAGTTCCAGGTGCAACTGCACAAACCAGTGGTTGCCCGAGATGCGCGTGCGCAAGTCATGGGCGCCGAGCACGCCCGGTACGCTGCGGGCCAGCTCCAGCATGTGCTGGCTCACGTCCGCCGGCAGCTCTTCGTCCATCAACACCGCAAAGCTTTCCCGCGCAATCTGGACCGCACTCCACAAAATGTAGGCGGCAATGCCCAGGCCGAACCACGCATCCACCTGATGAAAGCCCAGGCCCGCAATCACCAGCGCCACCAGGATGCTGCCGTTGAGCAGCAAGTCCGAGCGATAGTGCAGCGAGTCGGCCCGCACCGCATTCGAGCCGGTTTCGCGGACCACCCGGTGTTGCAGCATCAGCAACGCCACCGTCAGCACCAGCGAAAAAATGATCACGCCAATGCTCAGCCACGGCGCGCCGACCGGTTCCGGGTGCTGTAACCGCTCATAGGCCTGCAAGGCAATCAGCACCGCACTGCCGCCGATAAACAGCGCCTGGGCCATGCCCGCCAGGGATTCCGCCTTGCCGTGGCCGTAACGGTGATCGTCATCGGCCGGGCGCAGGGCGTAATGCACGGCGATTAGATTCAGCAGCGAGGTGACGCCGTCCAGCAGCGAGTCGGTCAACCCGGCGAGCATGCTCACCGAGCCGCTGAGCCACCAGGCGATGGCCTTGGTGATAATCAGCGCACAGGCCACGCCGACCGACGCGCGGGTGGCCAGGCGCAGGAGCCTGGCGTGTTCGGGGCTGCTGGTCATAGGCGGGTCGAATCCTTAGGCGGCGGGTTGCAGGCCGAGGGAGGCGAGTTGTTGCACGCTGCCCTTGAACTGGATCATGCGCGGGTCGTCCAGCGGCAAGGTGTGGCCGGTTTCTTTCTGGATGATGGTTTGCAGCTTGGCGTTATCGACCTTGCCGTCGGCGCCGATGGCTTCGTGGAGTTTCTCGGGAGCGACCTGCGCGGTTTTGCCCGGCTCGAAGTAGATCGCGCCGGTGGCGAAGTCCACGCCAAAGGCGATCAGGCCAGGGATCACGTAGAACAGCAGGCCCACGGCGTCGAGCACGGCAATGGTCGGGTCGATCTTGCCGTCGATCTGGCCACGGCGATCGGGGTAGAAGATCGAACCGCAGGCCGTCAATTGGCTCAGCAGGGTGACGGCGAGGACACCGCCGATGACACGGGAAGCGATACGCATGGGGGAATCTCCTGGATACGATTGATACGGGACTATAAGCGACGAAGATCCAATGTGGGAGCGGGCTTGCTCGCGAAAGCGGTGGATCAGTCGGTACATCTGTTGACT
>NZ_JANLGL010000363.1:0-3519 GCF_024655625.1 Pseudomonas sp. 18.1.10 | reverse complement strand
TGATCCACCGCTTTCGCGAGCAAGCCCGCTCCCACACAAGCCCGCTCCCACATTTGTAATTTGTTGGATTCAGCCAATGCTGATCGGCGGCAATTCTGTCAGCGTTACAACCTGCTGCTTACGTGGCGCCAGGATCTCTGCTTCACCATCCACCACCAACTCATCCCGCTGGTTGAACACGCGAGTGGCAATGCGCACACGGAACTTCGGCAGTTTTTCGAGGATTTCCAGGCGTACGGTCAGGGTGTCGCCAATTTTTACCGGCTTCTGGAAGCTCATCTGCTGGCCGATATAGATAGTGCCCGGCCCAGGCAGTTCGCAGGCCACGGCCGCGCTGATAAGGGCGCCACTGAACATGCCGTGGGCAATACGCTCCTTGAACATGGTCGCCTTGGCGTATTCGGCGTCCAGGTGCACCGGGTTGTGGTCACCGGACATCGCGGCGAACAGCTGGATATCGCGCTCTTCCACCAATTTGCTGTAGCTGGCGGTCTGGCCGACTTCAAGGGCTTCGTACGGGGTGTTGGTTACCTGGGTCATCTAAAGGTGCATCCTGTGGCTAATCGGTCATTTAATCGGCTGATTTTAAAACAAAAATTACTCGCAGCGGGCCGGCCTGTGCAGGGTCAGGGCCTGGTCGAGCCACGTCAGCACATCCGCGGTGACTTCATCGCGGTTGGTTTCGTTGAACACTTCATGGCGCGCCTGCGGGTAAATCGTCAGTTGTACCTGCTGGCAGCCGGCCTCGCGCAGGGCGTTGGCCAGGCCTGTGAGACGCTTGCCCTCACTCACCGGATCACATTCGCCGCCGGTCACCAGGATCGGCAGGCCGGGATCGATCTGCGCGAGATTGGACGCTTTGCTGATCTGCTGCAAGCCGCCGAGCAGGTCGATCCACAGCTGGTTGGTGCAGCGGAAACCGCAGAGTGGGTCGTTGATGTATTTGTCCACCTCATCCGGGTCGCGGCTGAGCCAGTCGAAGGCAGTGCGGTTGGGCTTGAACGCTTTGTTGAATGAGCCGAACGACAGGAACTCGATCAGCGCACTGCGCCCACGCAAGCCCTGGCGCGCCCGCTCGACCCGCGCGATCAGCCGCGCGGCACGGTACAGCGCCACCGGCTGAAAATTCGAACCGCTGAGAATCGCCCCGTCCAGGCTGGCACTGTGGTGCAGCAGGTAGGCCTGGGCGATATAGCTGCCCATGCTGTGCCCCAGCAGGATGATCGGCAGGCCCGGCTGCTGCTGGCCGATGTGCTGGTTGAGGCTGGCGAGGTCGCCCACCACCTTGTTCCAGCCGTCGTGCTCGGCGTACAGGCCCAGGGTGCCTTCGTCGGCGGTGCGGCCGTGGCCACGCTGGTCCAGGGCATACAGGCCGTAGCCCGCCGCACACAGGGCGGCCGCCAGGCGTGCATAACGCCCGCTGTGCTCGGCCATGCCGTGGGATAGCATGACTATGGCCTTGGCCTGGCCTTCCGGCAGCCATTGATTGACGTACAGGCGGCTGCGGTCATTCGCGGTCAGCCAGAAGGTGCTGTGGTTCATGGCGCTTCCTTTGCTCGGGGTCGATGCAGTGTATAGCTCATCAGTGGAGGGGCGGGGTATCTGCCTGCGCGTCAGGGGCAAGATTCATACAATCAATGACAGGGTTGGGCATATTTGCCAGTTTGGCCATAACTGCTAACGTCCCCCAAGCTCCGCTTTATATAGCACTGCAAAAGCGGCCGGACACACTCAGGTAAGAGGACAAGAATAATGCAACCTGATTTCTGGAATGACAAACGCGCCGCAGGCGTCCCCAATGACATCGACCTCACGGCCTACAAGTCGGTGATCGAAGTCTTCGAACGCTCCTGCAAGGCCTTTGCCGACCGTCCGGCGTTCAGCAACATGGGCATCACCCTCACGTATGCCGAGCTGGAGCGCCAGAGCGCGGCGTTCGCCGGCTACCTGCAACAGCACACCGACCTCAAGCCCGGCGAGCGCATTGCCGTGCAGATGCCCAATGTGCTGCATTACCCGATTGCCGTGTTCGGCGCCTTGCGCGCCGGGCTGATTGTGGTCAACACCAACCCGCTGTATACCCCGCGCGAGATGCGCCATCAGTTCAAGGACGCCGGCGTGCGTGCGCTGGTCTACCTCAACCTGTTCGGTTCGCGGGTGCAGGAGGTGTGCGGCGACACCGAGATCGACTACCTGATTGAAGCCAAGATGGGCGATTTCATGCCCGCCGCCAAAGGCTGGCTGATAAACACCGTGGTGGACAAAGTGAAGAAGATGGTCCCGGCCTACAGCCTGCCACGGGCCGTTTCGTTCAAGCGCGCCTTGCGCATGGGCGCAGGCCTGGGCGTGACCCGCCATCCGGTGACCCTGGAGGATATCGCCGTGCTGCAATACACCGGCGGCACCACCGGCCTGGCCAAGGGCGCGATGCTCACCCACGGCAACCTGGTGGCGAATATGCAGCAGGCGCGGGCGTGCATGTCCCAGGTCACCGACGACGGCCAGCCCCTGGTGCGCGAAGGGCAGGAGGTGATGATCGCGCCGCTGCCGCTGTACCACATCTATGCGTTCACGGCGAACTGCATGTGCATGATGGTGACCGGCAACCACAACGTGCTGATTACCAACCCACGGGACATCGGCGGCTTTATCAAGGAGCTGAAAAAGTGGCGGTTCTCCTGCCTGCTGGGCTTGAACACGCTGTTTGTGGCATTGATGGACCACCCGGACTTCAAGACCCTCGACTTCTCCCACCTGAAGATCACCAACTCCGGCGGCACGGCGCTGGTCAAGGCCACGGCTGAGCGCTGGAAGGCGCTGACCGGCTGTTCCATCGGCGAAGGCTACGGGCTGACGGAAACCTCGCCGGTCGCCAGTACCAACCCTTACGGCAGCCAATCGCGGCTGGGCACCGTGGGTATTCCGGTGCCGGGCACGGCGATGAAAGTGATCGATGATGAAGGCCGCGAGCTGCCCCTGGGCGAGCGCGGCGAACTGTGCATCAAGGGCCCGCAGGTGATGAAGGGTTACTGGCAGCAGCCGGTCGCCACCGCCGAGACCCTCGATGTCGACGGTTGGCTCAAGACCGGTGATATTGCGGTGATCGACACCGACGGCTTTGTCAGCATTGTCGACCGCAAGAAAGACCTGATTATCGTCTCGGGCTTCAACGTGTACCCCAACGAGATCGAAGACGTGGTGATGGCGCACCCGGCGGTGGCCAACTGCGCGGTGATCGGCGTGCCGGACGAGCGCACGGGGGAGGCGGTGAAGCTGTTCGTGGTCGCACGTGCCCAGGGCGTGAGCCTTGAGGAGTTGAAGGCGTACTGCAAGACCAACTTCACGGGGTACAAAGTGCCCAAGCATATTGTGTTGCGTGAGTCGTTGCCGATGACGCCTGTAGGGAAAATTTTGCGGCGTGAGCTTCGCGACATCGCCTGACCTTGAATTGAAATGCAATCAAAAATGTGGGAGCGGGCTTGCTCGCGAATGCGGTGTATCAGTCGACATATTGGGTGA
>NZ_JANLGL010000362.1:0-3557 GCF_024655625.1 Pseudomonas sp. 18.1.10 | reverse complement strand
CGCATGTGTTGGCTGACCCACCGCATTCGCGAGCAAGCCCGCTCCCACATTGGTTTTGTGGTGTGGCTAGATATTGAGTTCAACCTCACCCAGCCGCCCACCATGTGGCCCAAAACTGCGCTCCACCATCCTTCGCGTCCCGTCGGCATTCACAATCAACGCCGTACTCGCCCGCGTCCCATAACTGGGGCTGGCAATAAACACGCTGGATAACAGACTCTCCGTCGCCAACCCCACCCCGGTATCCGGCAAGTCTGCAAACGGCGCCGTCAGCGGATCACTCAAGATCCCCAGCAACGCCTCCGGCTGCGGATCATCCAGCACCGCACTCAACGCCGCCTTGGCCTTGAGCAACTTCGGCCACGGCGTATCCAGCCCAGCGTTGGACAACCCATACACCCCAGCCTGCAATCGCGTCGGCTCTGTGTGATGGGCGTTGTAGTGCCACAACTCATCCCGCGTGCCCACTAGTAGGTTAAATCCAGCATATTCAATCGAACGGCCGTTAACGTCGGCTAAATAGTCTTCAATCGCCAGGCTTCCATTGAGAAAACGCGCCACCAGTTCGCCTCGGGATTTGCGCGCGGGCGGCTGGTGCGGGTCGCGGATGTTGGTCAGGGCGGCAAAGCGCCCATCGGCATTCACCCCCAGCCAGGTACCACCGGCTTCCTGATCCCGGCCGGCGTAGACCTCGGGTGCATCCGGCCACTGGGCCAGCGGCAGGCTGGGGCGGGCGTAGAATTCATCACGGTTGGCCGCGACGATCAGCGGCTGGGCATGCCCCGGCCGCCAGGCGAAAACAATCAGGCACATCAGGCGATCCCTTTTGTGTTTTTAGCCACTCTACGCACTCAAGCAGCGGCGTTCCATCGTCTCCAGTTGGGTCGCATGCCTTCCATCCGTTAACATGCCGGACTTGTCTGGGAGGCTCCCATGGAATTTTTGCTGTATTTGGCGCTGGGCGCCTGTGCAGGCGTACTCGCCGGGCTGTTTGGCGTGGGCGGCGGCATCATCATCGTGCCGGTGCTGGTGTTCAGTTTCACCTTGCAGGGCTTCGACCCGCAGGTGCTGACCCACCTGGCCGTGGGCACGTCCCTGGCGACCATCATCTTTACCTCGATCAATGCGGTGCGCGAGCACCACCGGCGTGGCGCGGTGCGTTGGCCGATCTTTGTGTGGATGACCGTGGGCATCCTCATCGGCGCCGGATTTGGCGCGCTGACCGCCGAGGCGATCTCCGGCCCGCATTTGCAGAAGGTCATCGGTGTGTTTGCGCTGGTGATTGCCCTGCAACTGGCCCTGGAGGTCAAGCCCAAGGCCAGCCGCACGGTGCCGGGCAAGCTCGGCTTGACCCTGGCCGGTACGGTGATCGGCTGGGCCTCGGCGATTTTCGGGATTGGCGGCGGTTCGCTCACCGTGCCGTTCTTGACCTGGCGCAGCGTGCCGATGCAACAGGCGGTAGCCACGTCCTCGGCGTGCGGCCTGCCGATCGCCCTGGCAAGTGCATTAAGTTTCATGATTCTGGGCTGGCATGACCCGCTGCTGCCCGCTCATAGTCTAGGGTTCGTGTATTTGCCGGCGCTGCTGGGCATTGCCCTGACCAGCATGGTGTTTGCCCGCTTCGGCGCGCGCCTGGCGCACAGGTTGTCGCCACGTTTGCTCAAGCGGCTGTTTGCCGCTTTGCTGTTTTGCGTCGGTTTGAATTTTTTGCTGTAACGCAGGCTTAATCGCAGCCCGGCATGGTCCGGGCGCCATAACGAATGATTAACGAGGAGTCGCAATGCTGCCTTACCCGCAGATCGACCCGGTGGCCCTGGCCATCGGTCCGCTGAAAATCCACTGGTACGGGTTGATGTACCTGATCGGCATCGGCGGCGCCTGGCTGCTGGCCTCCCGGCGCCTGAACCGTTTCGACCCGACCTGGACCAAGGAGAAGCTCTCCGACATGGTCTTCTGGCTGTCGATGGGGGTGATCGTCGGCGGGCGACTCGGTTATGTGTTGTTCTACGATCTGTCGGCGTACATCGCCAATCCAACGCTGATCTTCGAAGTGTGGAAGGGCGGCATGGCGTTCCACGGTGGGTTTATCGGCGTGATGATCGCCGCCTGGTGGTTCGGCCGTCGCAACGGCAAGTCGTTCTTCCAATTGATGGACTTTGTCGCGCCGCTGGTGCCGATCGGCCTGGGCGCCGGGCGCATCGGCAACTTCATCAACGCCGAGTTGTGGGGCAAGCCGACCGACGTGCCATGGGCGATGGTGTTCCCACCGTTCAGCGACCCGGCGCAACTACCGCGCCATCCGTCGCAGCTCTACCAGTTTGCGTTGGAAGGCGTTGCACTGTTCCTTATCCTCTACATTTTCTCGCGCAAGCCACGCCCAACCATGGCCGTGTCGGGCATGTTCGCGTTGTTCTACGGGATCTTCCGTTTCATCGTCGAATTCGTGCGGGTGCCGGATGCACAGCTGGGCTACCTGGCGTGGGGCTGGTTGACCATGGGGCAGGTGCTGAGCATTCCGATGATCCTGGTTGGCCTGGGTCTGCTGTGGTGGGCGTACAACCGTCCGCAACCGCTGAAAAACGCGACGCTTTAAATTCGAATGCCGAGGCTGTCGAGCAGCCTCGGCTTCAACGATACGGGTACTCAAATGAAGCAATATCTCGAACTACTGAACGACGTCGTGACCAATGGCCTGACCAAGGGCGACCGCACCGGCACCGGCACCAAGGCCGTGTTCGCCCGTCAGTATCGGCATAACTTGGCCGACGGCTTCCCGCTGTTGACCACCAAGAAGCTTCACTTCAAAAGCATCGCCAACGAACTGATCTGGATGTTGAGCGGCAACACCAATATCAAGTGGCTGAATGAAAACGGCGTGAAGATCTGGGACGAATGGGCCACCGAAGACGGTGACCTCGGCCCCGTGTACGGCGAGCAATGGACCGCCTGGCCGACCAAGGACGGCGGCAAGATCAACCAGATCGACTACATGGTCGAGACGTTGAAGACCAACCCCAACAGCCGCCGCATCCTGTTCCACGGCTGGAACGTCGAGTACCTGCCCGACGAAACCAAGAGCCCCCAGGAAAACGCGCGCAACGGCAAGCAAGCCCTGCCGCCGTGCCACCTGCTGTACCAGGCCTTCGTGCACGACGGACACCTGTCGATGCAGTTGTATATCCGCAGTTCCGACGTGTTCCTCGGCCTGCCGTACAACACCGCCGCGCTGGCGTTGCTCACCCATATGCTGGCCCAGCAGTGCGACCTGATCCCCCACGAGATCATCGTCACCACCGGCGACACCCATGCGTACAGCAACCATATGGAACAGATCCAGACCCAGCTGGCGCGCACGCCGAAGAAGCTGCCGGAATTGGTAATCAAGCGTAAGCCTGCGTCGATTTACGATTACAAATTTGAAGACTTCGAAATCGTCGGTTACGACGCTGATCCGAGCATCAAGGCTGACGTCGCCATCTGATTCATGTGGGATAGAGCTTGTGTGGGAGCGGGCTTGCTCGCGAATGCGGTGTATCAGTCAAAGATGTTCCAACTGA
>NZ_JANLGL010000361.1:0-3564 GCF_024655625.1 Pseudomonas sp. 18.1.10 | reverse complement strand
CCAGCTTGCACATGTATTGCTGACCCACCGCATTCGCGAGCAAGCCCGCTCCCACACAAGCCCGTTCCCTCAGGAGATTTACAGTGTCTGGGGTATCTCAGATCAGCTCCTCCACCAACTGCAAACAATGCCTCAGCCCCGGCGACTGATCGTTCACCCGTCGGCTGAGGATGATCGGCGACGTCGCCGTAGCCTCCACCACCGGCGTATAGCCAATATCCGCACGGTGCAGCACCTGCACCGATGCCGGCACCAGCGTCACGCCCATCCCGGCGCCGACCAGGCCGATGGCGGTTTGCAACTCGTTGGTCCACTGCGCCACCTGGAGGCTCAAGCCATGGGCATCGAACAAGGCGATCACGTGGTCGGCATAGCTGGGGCGCGGGTTGCCGGGGTAGAGCACAAACGGCTCGGCGGCCAACTGCGCCAGTGTGGCGGGCGCGGCGAGCAACGGGTGGCCGGCGGGCAGCACGGCCACCAGGCGGTCTTCCACCAACACGCGCTGGACGATGGCCGGGTCGTCGATGCGAATCCGCCCGAAGCCCACATCGATCCGCCCGGCCTTGAGCGCTTCCACCTGCTGCAAGGTGGTCATTTCCGACAGGCCCAGCTCCAGCTCCAGCCCCTCGTGGTTGCGCAGGCGGCGGATCAACTCCGGCAACACGCCGTACAGCGTCGAGGGCGCAAAACCGATTCCCAGCCAGGTCTTCTCGCCCTGGCCAATGCGGCGGGTGTTGTCGCAGACCTTGTTCAGTTGTTCGAGCAACACATTGGCGTGTTCATAGAAAAACCGCCCGGCCTCGGTCAGCCGCAACGGGCGGCCGCGCTCCAGCAGGATCACTCCCAGTTCCTCTTCCAATTGCTGGATCTGCCGGCTCAGCGGCGGCTGGGCGATGTGCAGGCGTTCAGCGGCGCGGGTGAAGTTGAGGGTTTCGCCCAGCACCTGGAAATAGCGCAGGTGACGCAGTTCCATGTCAGCTCCCTTCATACCTTGAGAGTATTGTTTGAGACTAATTCTATATTGGAACCCAGAAAAAATGCGGGACAGAATCGACGCAAATCTATAAAGAACCCAACGGGTATTGCCATGCCGATTTGCGCCATCGAGTCGATCGAGACGATTATTGTCGATCTGCCTACCATCCGCCCGCACAAGCTGGCGATGCACACCATGCAAAACCAGACGCTGGTCATCATCCGCCTGCGCTGCGCCGATGGCATCGAAGGCATCGGCGAAGCCACCACCATCGGCGGCTTGAGCTATGGCAACGAGAGCCCGGACAGCATCAAGGTCAACATCGACCGCCACTTCGCCCCGCTGCTGATCGGCCAGGACGCGAGCAATATCAACGCCGCCATGTTGCGCCTGGAACGCAGCATCCGTGGCAACACCTTTGCCAAGTCCGGCATCGAAAGCGCCTTGCTCGACGCCTTGGGCAAACGCCTGAACCTGCCGGTCAGCGAACTGCTCGGCGGCCGTGTGCGCGATGCGCTGCCGGTGGCCTGGACGCTGGCCAGCGGCAACACCGAAAAAGACATTGCCGAGGCCGAGAAGATGCTCGACCTGCGCCGCCACCGTATCTTCAAGCTAAAGATCGGCGCCGGCGAAGTCAGCCACGACCTGGCCCATGTGATCGCGATCAAAAAAGCCCTGGGCGACCGCGCCAGTGTGCGGGTGGACGTCAATCAGGCCTGGGATGAGGCCGTCGCCCTGCGCGCTTGCAAGGTGTTGGGCGACAACGGTATCGACCTGATCGAACAGCCGATTTCGCGCAACAACCGGGGCGGCATGGCCCGGCTCAATCTGTCGAGCCCGGCGCCGATCATGGCGGATGAGTCTATCGAATGCGTGGAAGACGCCTTCAACCTGGCCCGCGAAGGCGCGGCTTCGGTGTTCGCCCTCAAGATCGCCAAGAACGGCGGCCCGCGCGCCGTGTTGCGCACCGCCGCGATTGCCGAAGCGGCCGGCATCGGCCTGTACGGTGGCACCATGCTCGAAGGCGGTATCGGCACCCTGGCTTCGGCCCATGCGTTCCTGACCCTGAACAAACTGGCGTGGGACACCGAGCTGTTCGGCCCGCTGCTGCTGACCGAAGACATCCTCGTCGAGCCGCTGGTCTACCGCGATTTCCACCTGCATGTCTCCACCGCCCCGGGCCTGGGCCTGGCCATTGATGAAGCGCGCCTGGCGTTCTTCCGTCGTGACAAACACTAAGAGGCGCCTGCCATGTTGTTCCACGTAAAAATGACCGTGAACCTGCCGCTGGACATGCACCCCGAGCGTGCCGCCGCCCTCAAGGCTGAAGAGAAGGCGTTGGCCCAGCGCCTGCAACACGAGGGCAAATGGCGCCACCTGTGGCGCATCGCAGGGCTCTACGCCAACTACAGCGTGTTCGATGTCGACAGCGTGCAAGAACTGCACGACCTGCTGATGCAGCTGCCGCTTTATCCCTACATGGCCATCGAAGTGAACGCGCTGTGCCGGCACCCTTCGTCGATCCATGAGGACGACCGTTAAGCCTGTTTTCAACACTAATAATTACAAGATGAGGATTGCACCATGTCCATCCGAATTTCCCAGACTGCCCATGCCCAACGGTTTCTCGAAGAAGCCAGCGGCAACCTCAACGACGGCGGCAACCCGCGCACCAAGGCGTTGATCTACCGAATCCTGCGGGACACGGTGAACATCATCGAAGACCTGGAAGTGACCCCGGAAGAGTTCTGGAAGGCGGTCAACTACCTCAACGAGCTGGGCAAAAACCAAGAGGCCGGTTTGCTCGCCGCCGGACTGGGCCTGGAGCACTACCTGGACTTGCTGATGGACGCGGCCGACGAGGAAGCCGGCAAATCCGGCGGCACGCCCCGCACCATCGAAGGCCCGTTGTACGTGGCCGGCGCGCCGCTCTCCAAATTCGAAGCGCGGTTGGACGATGGCACCGACGCTGCGGTGCCGCTGTTCATGCGCGGTCAGGTGCGCGACACCGACGGCAAGCCATTGGCCGGGGCGATTGTCGATGTGTGGCAGGCCAACACGGGTGGTACTTACTCGTGGTTTGACGCGTCCCAGTCCGAGTTCAACCTGCGCCGCCGCATCGAGACCGATGCCCAGGGCAACTACCGTTTCCGTAGCATCGTGCCGTCGGGCTACGGTTGCCCGCCGACCGGCCCGACCCAGCAGTTGCTCGATCAACTGGGCCGCCACGGGCAACGGCCGGCGCATATTCACTTCTTTATCTCGGCGCCAGGGCATCGACACCTGACCACGCAGATCAACCTGTCGGATGATCCGTACCTGCACGATGACTTTGCCTACGCGACGCGGGATGAGTTGATTGCCGAGATTCGTTTCAGTGACGATCAGCAACTGGCGCGGGAATTTGGGGTGGAAGGGCGGTTTGCGCAGATTGATTTTGACTTTGAGTTGCAGTCTTCTGCAGCCCCGGTCGAGCAAAAACGCATGCAGCGCGTTCGCGCTTTGGAAGACTGAACGCGGTCAAAAAATGTGGGAGCGGGCTTGCTCGCGAATGCGGAGTTTCAGTCACTAGTTGCGTTGACTGACCC
>NZ_JANLGL010000360.1:0-3569 GCF_024655625.1 Pseudomonas sp. 18.1.10 | reverse complement strand
AGTCGATGCATCTGTCACTGATCCACCGCCTTCGCGAGCAAGCCCGCTCCCACATAAAGCCAGTCCGTGCATGAACAGGACACTTTGCGATGCCCACTGCCGTTTACCGCCTAATGCTGGCGCTGCTGCTGTTGCTGCCTCTCGCCGCACACGCCAGCGACGCCGAAGACTTCCTCGCCGCCAACCCGGCCCAGCAAGCCAAGCTCCTCCAGGACTGGGCCGCCCAGCCCGACCCGACGCGCATCGAGCTGGTGGACGCCCTGCAACAAGGCCAACTCACGCTCAACGGTGAAACCAGGACCGTACGCCTGAACAACCGCCTGCGCGGCCTGATCGACAATGTCCGCGCCAGCCAGCAATTGCTCGCCGCCGATCCCAAGGTGCGCCTGGCCGCCGCGCAGACTCTGCAAAAAACCGCGCAACCCGCGCAGCTCAAATTCCTCGACCAGCAGGTCGCCGCCGAAACCAATGAGGATGTGCACACCGCCCTCAGCCTGGCCCTGGCCAACCTGCAACTGGTCGACACCGACCCGGCCGTGCGCCTCGCCGCCGTGCGTTTGCTCGGCAACACCGGCGACCCGCTGGCCCGCACGCGCCTGGAAGCCTTGCTCGCCCCCGGCGTGGAAACCGATGCCGCCGTGCACACCGCCGCCGAAACCAGCCTGGCCCAGGTCAAGCGCAAGTTGATGGTCGGCGAGATCCTCGGCCAGGCCTTCAGCGGCATGTCCCTGGGTTCGATCCTGCTGCTCGCGGCCCTGGGTTTGGCGATCACCTTCGGCCTGCTCGGCGTAATCAACATGGCCCACGGCGAGATGCTGATGCTCGGCGCCTACTCGACCTATGTCGTGCAGATGCTGATGCAGCGTTATGTGCCGCAAGCCATCGAGTTCTACCCGCTGATCGCGCTGCCGGTGGCGTTTTTTGTCACGGCCGCGATTGGCATGGCGCTGGAGCGCACGGTGATTCGTCACCTGTATGGCCGGCCGCTGGAAACCCTGCTCGCCACGTGGGGCATCAGCCTGATGCTGATCCAACTGGTACGCCTGGTGTTTGGTGCGCAGAACGTCGAAGTGTCCAACCCCGCCTGGCTGTCCGGCGGCATCCAAGTGCTGCCCAACCTGGTGCTGCCGTACAACCGCATCGTCATCATCGCGTTTGCGCTGTGCGTGGTGGTGCTGACCTGGCTGCTGCTGAACAAGACGCGCCTGGGCCTCAACGTGCGCGCCGTGACCCAGAACCGCAACATGGCGGCCTGCTGCGGCGTGCCCACCGGGCGCGTGGACATGCTCGCGTTTGGCCTCGGTTCCGGTATCGCCGGTTTGGGCGGCGTCGCCCTGAGCCAGATCGGCAACGTCGGCCCGGACCTGGGCCAGAGCTACATCATCGACTCCTTCCTGGTGGTGGTATTGGGCGGTGTCGGCCAGTTGGCCGGTAGCGTCATGGCCGCCTTCGGCCTGGGCATCGCCAACAAGATCCTGGAACCGCAGATCGGCGCCGTGCTCGGCAAGATCCTGATCCTCGCGCTCATCATTCTGTTTATCCAGAAACGCCCGCAAGGACTCTTCGCACTGAAAGGACGGGTGATCGACTGATGAACCAGCCATTGATGCTTACCGCCACGCAAAAAGCCGGGCCCAAGGTGACGATTGCCGTGGGTGCAGTGATCCTGGTCCTGCTGCTGGCGCTGCCGTTGCTGTCGCTGCTGCCGGCCGACAGCGCCTTTCATGTCTCCGCCTACACCCTGACGCTGGTGGGCAAGATCCTCTGCTACGCCATCGTCGCCCTCGCCCTGGATCTGGTGTGGGGCTATGCGGGGATGTTGTCCCTCGGCCACGGTTTGTTCTTTGCCCTCGGCGGTTATGCGATGGGCATGTACCTGATGCGCCAGGCGTCCGGCGATGAGCTGCCGGCGTTCATGACCTTTTTGTCGTGGACCGAATTGCCGTGGTATTGGGTCGGCACCGAGCACTTCCTCTGGGCCCTGTGCCTGGTGGTATTGGCGCCGGGTTTGCTGGCGCTGGTGTTTGGTTTCTTCGCCTTCCGCTCGCGGATCAAGGGCGTGTATTTCTCGATCATGACCCAGGCCCTGACCTTTGCCGGGATGCTGTTGTTCTTCAGGAACGAAACCGGCTTTGGCGGCAACAACGGCTTCACCAATTTCCGCAGCATCCTCGGGTTTGGCATTACCGAACCGGGCACGCGGGCGGTGCTTTTTGTCGCGACGGTGCTGTTGCTGGTAGCGAGCCTGTACATCGGCTGGCGCCTGGCGCAAAGCAAGTTCGGCCGGGTGCTGACGGCGCTGCGCGATGCGGAGAACCGCCTGATGTTCTGCGGCTACGACCCGCGGGGTTTCAAGCTGTTCGTGTGGGTGTTGAGCGCGGTGCTGTGCGGTTTGGCCGGGGCGTTGTATGTGCCGCAGGTGGGCATCATCAACCCCAGCGAAATGTCGCCGACCAACTCCATCGAAGCCGCCGTGTGGGTGGCCCTTGGCGGGCGCGGCACGTTGATCGGCCCGCTGCTCGGCGCTGGCGTGGTCAATGGCATGAAGAGCTGGTTCACCGTGGCCTTCCCGGAATACTGGCTGTTCTTCCTCGGGGCGCTGTTCATCATCGTCACCCTGTACCTGCCCAAGGGCGTGATCGGGCTGCTGAAAAAATGAGGAACGTCATGTTGGAACCTATTTTCGACGCCGGCAGCGGCCGCGATGCCATCGGCCTTGGCCAGGCCGCAGGCAAGGGCCTGAATACGCGCCACGGCACCATCCTGACCCTGGAAGACATCAGCGTCAGCTTTGATGGTTTCAAGGCCCTCAACAACTTGAACCTGTACATCGGCGTGGGCGAATTGCGCTGCATCATCGGCCCCAACGGCGCGGGCAAGACCACGCTGATGGACGTGATTACCGGCAAGACCCGGCCCAGCCACGGCACCGCCTGGTTTGGCGAAAACCTCGACCTCACCGGCATGAGCGAAGTACAGATCGCCCAGGCCGGCATCGGCCGCAAGTTCCAGAAGCCCACGGTGTTCGAAGCCCTCAGCGTGTTCGAAAACCTGGAGCTGGCGCAGAAGACCGACAAGTCCGTATGGGCCAGCCTGCGCGCGCGCCTGAGCGGTGAGCAGAAGGACCGTATCGACGAAGTGCTCGACACCATCCGCCTCACCGCCTCGGTACAGCGCCCGGCCGGGCTGTTGTCCCACGGGCAAAAGCAGTTCCTCGAAATCGGCATGCTGCTGATGCAAGACCCGCAACTGTTGCTGCTGGACGAACCGGTGGCGGGCATGACCGACGCCGAAACCGAATTCACCGCCGAGCTGTTCAAGCGCCTGGCGGGCAAGCACTCGTTGATGGTCGTGGAGCACGACATGGGCTTTGTCGGCGCGATTGCCGACCATGTGACCGTGTTGCACCAGGGCAGCGTGCTGGCCGAAGGGTCATTGGAGCAGGTGCAGGAAAACGAGCGGGTGATCGAAGTCTATCTCGGTCGCTGACCCAGACGCGCACTTGCTTTATGTGGGAGCGGGCTTGCTCGCGAATGCGGTGGGTCAGTAACAGATGCATGAACTGACCC
>NZ_JANLGL010000035.1:0-41354 GCF_024655625.1 Pseudomonas sp. 18.1.10 | reverse complement strand
TGACCCACCGCTTTCGCGAGCAAGCCCGCTCCCACACAAGCCCGCTCCCACATTTTTGATTTGTGTGTGGCCTAGGGCTTGGCTTCGTTGCTGAAGTTGCTGACCGTCGCGATCAACCCCTTCGCCGCCAACGCCACCAACTCACCCCCTTTTTCCACCGTCGCCAGCGCCGGGTCCGAGCCCATGCGCCCATCAGGGAAGCGTGCGCGGAAGTCCAGCGCTTCGCGGATCGGCCCGGTGTTGGCGATCTGCGGCGAGTACTCGGCCGATTTGATCGACGCCGGGTAGGCCCACTGCGTCACCGCAATCTCCGACGGCGTGGCGTGGCTGCCGTGGCCCACCGGGAATTGTTTGTGGGCCAGGTCGTTGACGCCTTCCAGGTCCCACCAGTTCACCAGCTTCAAGGCAAACCCGGCCGGGCGGCGGGCGAAGCTGGCTTCGGCGTACAGCTCGGAAAACGCGGCCTCAATGGTGGCGATGTTGCCGCCGTGGCCGTTCAGGAACAGGATCTTGTCGAAACCATGCCCGGCCAGCGAGCGCACCCAGTCGCCAATCGCGGCAATAAAGGTGGAAGGGCGCAGCGAAATGGTGCCGGGAAAACCCAGGTGATGCTGGGCCATGCCGATATTGAAGGTCGGGCCGATCAGGATGTCGGCGTTCTTCTGCGCCTCATGGGCGATGATCTCCGGGCACATCCAGTCGGTGCCCAGCAGGCCGGTCGGGCCGTGTTGTTCGTTGGAGCCGATGGGGATCACCACCGTACGGCTGCGCTCCAGGAACTGCCCGATTTCGATCCAGGTGGATTGGTGTAGAAGCATGGGTTGCTCTCTTTTATCTATGGGGACAGGCTATCCGCCACGGATTGTACGACTACTCGCCACCTGTTGGGGTTTGCAGTTGAGGTACGTCGAGGACTTCAACCAATGCTGGTCCGGGTACCAGGAAAACATGAACTGCCCATCCTTGAGCTTGTCCACCACCTGGCGCGCCACCTGCGGGCGCACGGCCGGGCAACCCTGGCTGCGGCCGATACGGCCTTCGCGCTTGCTCCACAGCGGGCTTACATAGTCGGCGGCGTGGATCACGATGGCGCGGTCGCGGGCCTGGTCGTTGAAGCCCGGTTCCAGGCCGTCCATGCGCAACGAATAACCGTGGGTGCCCAGGTAACTCTCCTGGGTGCGGAACAACCCCAGGCTGGACTGGTGGCTGCCCTCGCGATTGGAGAACTGGGTGGCGAAGTTTTCCCCGGACTTGGCACCGTGGGCCACCAGGTCGCGCAGCACCAGGGTCTTTTTGCGCAGGTCGAAGATCCACAGCCGACGGGCGGTCGAAGGCTGGGAGTAGTCAATCACGGCCAGGCGCTCGGAGCGTTCCTCGCCATTGTTGACCGCGCACTGCACCGCATTCAGGGCGCTTTTCAGTACAGTGGGATTGAGTTCTGGAGCCGAGCGCGCCAGGCTGCTATACAAGGTAGGAGGGTTGCCATTGGCGGCGAGGGCATTGGCGCCCAACGCGGCCAGGCTCACGGTAATCAAGCCGAGGCGGCACAAAAAAGTCAGCATCTACAGTACATCCCCCCGCTGTGGATTGGAGCAAAGCCATTGTTCAAAAAACACGCATGTTACTTGAGCATTTGCCTGCTCGTTGCACCATTGGTCGCGACAGCCGACGAGCTGCCGGTGGAACCTGTGCCAATTGTGTCCGCCAGTCCGCTGCAACAAGCGCTGGCGGCACTGCCTGCGGTGTGCCCCCATCTGGCACCGCATATCGATGCCGCCAGCCAATCGCGCCTGCAAGCGTTCTACCAGCAGCAGGGCGATGTCGCGCTGTGGTCCGCCGAGCGCCGGCAGGCATTGCAGGCCCAACTGCTGCTGCTCGCCGACGACGGCCTGGACCCCACCCACTATAGCCTGCCTGCGCCGGACGCCACGGCCAACGTGCTGTGCAGCGATATCGACAGCAGCCGCCAGTACCTGCAAGCCCTGCAGGATTTGCACTATGGTCGCCTGCAACAATCGCGCTTCGAACCGCTGTGGCACGCCCAGCCGCCGACCCGTGACCCGAATACCGAGGTGCTGGCCTTCGCCGCCACCGGCCTGCACGACATGCCCCAAGGGTTTGACCAGGCCCGCCCCAGCGCCGATTTATACCGTAGCCTGCGCAATACCTATGCCACCTTGCGCCTGCAACCGCTGCCGCACTGGGACCCGATCGCCAGCGGCGCGCTGCTGCGCCCCGGCACGGAGGACGCGCGCGTGCCGGACCTGGCGCGGCGCCTGGTCAGCGGCGGCTATCTGGCCAAGGCGCCGAGCGGCAAGCTCTATCGCGATGAGCTGGTCAAGGCGGTCAAGGCCTTCCAGCTCAGCCACTCCCTGCAAGCCGATGGCGTGATCGGCGCCGGCACGGTGACCGAGTTGAATATCAGCCCGGCGATCCGCCGCGAGCAGCTGCGCATCAACCTCGAACGCTTCCGCTGGCTGGCCCAGGACCTGGAGCCCGAGGGCGTGTTGGTCAACGTCGCCGCCGCGCAACTGAGCGTGTACCAGAGCGGCATCCCGGTGTGGCAAACCCGCCTGCAAGTCGGCCGCGCCGAACGCCAGACGCCGCTGCTCAAGTCGCGCATCACCCGGTTGACCCTCAACCCCACCTGGACCATCCCGCCCACGATCATGCGCGAGGACAAACTCCCGGCCATCCGCCTCAACCCCGAATACCTGCGCCAGCAAAACCTGCAAGTGCTCGACCCCGAAGGCCGCCCGCTGGCGCCCGAACAGATCGACTGGGCACGCCCCGGCAACATCCTGCTGCGCCAGCAAGCCGGCCCGCGCAACCCGTTGGGCAAGATCGTGATGCGCTTCCCCAACCCCTACTCGGTGTACCTGCACGACACCCCCAGCCAACCCCTGTTCAGCAAGGGCCCGCGGGCATTCAGCTCGGGCTGTGTGCGGGTCGAACAGCCCTTGATGTTGCGCGACCTGCTGGTGACCCCGGCCGAGCGCGCACGCACCGATGAGCTGTTGGCCACGGGCGTGACCCATGAATTCAGGTTGGCCAAGCCGGTGCCGGTGTTGCTGGGGTATTGGACGGTGGAAGTCGATCGTCAGGGTGGCTTGGTGTATGCGCCGGATATCTACTCGCGGGATCTGGTGCTGATGAAGGCGATGGGTGCGACGCTCTAGCTTTTTACTTTCCTTACCGGTCGATCACAGGACAAACCATGCCCTTGCCGTTCGTAAAAATGCACGCCCACGGCGACGACTTCATCATCATCGACCGCCGTGGCCAGGCCGACCCGATTACCGCGCAAATCGCGCGCCGCCTGGGTAACCGCCATACCGGTATCGGCTTCAACCAACTCGCCGTGGTGCTCGATTGCGACGATGCAGCGGCGCGGATCAAATTCTGGAACCCCAACGGCACGCCACTGCAAACTTGCGGCAGTGCCACCCGTGGCGTGGCGGATCGCTTGATGCAGGAAACCGGCAGCGACTCGATTGTGCTGCGCACCGACCGCGGCTTGCTGACCTGCGTGCGGGCGTCGGGGCGCCAGGTGTCAGTCAACATGGGCGAGCCGTCGCTGGACTGGGCCGCCGTGCCGCTGGCCGAGGCCATGGATACCCGCACCTTGCCGCTTGAAGGTGAGCCTGCGGCGTGCAGCATGGGCAATCCGCATTGCACGTTTTTTGTCGATGACATCACGGCTATCGACGTGGCGGCGGTGGGGCCGGCGCTGGAACAGCATCCATTGTTTCCGGCCAAGACCAATGTGCATTTCGTGCAGGTGCTGGACCGTGGGCACATCCGCCTGCGCATCTGGGAGCGCGGCGGGGGTGTGCCGCTGGGGTCGGGGTCGTGTTGTTGTGGGGCGGTGGTCAATGGCATCCGCCGTGGCTTGCTGGATGCCAGGGTTCAGGTGGAGTGCGATGGCGGCACGGTGACGGTGGAGTGGGCGGGCGAGGGTGGCGTGGTGTTGACGGGGAGTGTGGAGCCGGTGATGCAGGGCAATGTGTTTGGCATTGGCTGAAGGTCGGCCGTTGAAACTGTGGTGACTGGGCGGCCGTCTTCGCGGGCAAGCCCGCTCCCACAGGGGATCGGGTTTGCAGGTTTGGGCAGGTGTACACAGTTCAGGGATTGGGTTTGCAGTCCTGGGCAGGTGTACACAGCTCAAAATGTGGGAGCGGGCTTGCTCGCGAAGGCGGTCTGTCAGTTAACACAGATGCAGCTGACCCACCGCTATCGCAGGCAAGCCAGCTCCCACAGGGGATTGGGTTTGCAGATTGGGGCAGGTGTACACCGTTCAAAAATGTGGGAGCTGGCTTGCTTGCGATAGCGGTGGCACAGGCGACCGCTAAACCACGACAGGCACAAATCGCACGCTGAACAGCGTGCCATCCTCCACGGTTGAGCTCACGGCCACATCGCCGCCATGCACCCTGGCCAACTCCCGCACGATATACAACCCCAGGCCCACGCTACGCACGTCGCTGCCTTGGTCGGTGCCGCGGGTCATGGGTTCGAACAGCCCGTCCAGCAGCGTTTCGGGAATCACCGCGCCGTGGTTGTGCACGCAGACGGTGCAACCACCCTCGCCCAACTGCGACGTCACGGTGATGGGCTGTTGCAAGTCGCCATACGCCACGCTGTTGGCCACCAGGTTGCCGATGATCTGCTGTACGCGGTCGGCGTCCAGGCTGGCGTCGCCGCTGCCCACGGTGTGATGTTCCAGGATGGCCTTGGGGAAGGCCACGCGCAACTCATCCACGGCTTGGCGGGTTACGGCGTGCAGGTCCAGCGGCGCCACCTTGATGCTGATGCCGTGGCCGACACGGGCCTGGGTGAAGTCCAGCAGGTCGGCGATCATGCGCTGGGCGCGTTCGGACGACTGGCCGATATGCCCGAGCAACTGGCGCTCCTTGGCGTTGCGTTCGCCACGGCTGAGGAAGTCCGAGGCCATGCGGATGGCCGTGAGCGGGTTCTTCAAGTCATGGCTGACAATCGCCACCATCTGCTCGGCAAACTGTGCACGGCGCTGGGCGATGGCATAGGCCGCGCTCAGTTCGGCCTGGGCCTGTTTGAGGGCGAGTTCGGTGGCGGTTTTTTCCTGCAATAGCGCTTCGGCCAGGTTGCGGGCGTTGAGCAATTCGCGCTCGTACTTGTCGCGGTCGGTGGTGCCGAACAGGGCCAGGTCGTAGACCGTGCCATCTGCCTGCTCGCGCTTGAGGCCATTGAGCAGCACGGTCACCTTGTGCCCGTCGCGGTGCAGCAATTCCAGTTTGACTTCGGTCACGCTGCCGCGCATGCGCAACATCGGTGCCAGGTGGGTTTGGTGGAAAATCCGCCCGCCCATGGTCAGCAGGTCCTGGAAGCGGCGGCCGCACAGTTCGATGGCGCTGAGCCCCAGCCACTCACTGAATCGCGCGTTGGCTTGCAGGATCGTGCCATCTTCCGAGGTGACGGCCAGGGCACAGGCGGCGTTGTCGAACAGCTTAACCGGCATGGGGAGCGGCCCACGGCGCAAGGAAGGTGTGCATCGCGGCGGCACACGCCTGTGGTGCACTCATGTGCGGGCAATGGCCGACGTTGTCGATCAGGCAATAGGTGCTGTTGGGCAGCACGCTGTGCAGGTATTCACCGACGGCCACCGGTGCGATCAGGTCGTCGCTCGATTGCAGGATCAGTACCGGGGTGTCCAGGCCGGCGACGTCCTGGCGGTTGTCCGACATAAACGTTACCCGTGCAAATTGCTTGGCGATCTCCGGTTCCGTGCGGCAGAAACTGTCGGCCAGTTCGTCGCTCAACGCCGGTTGCCCAGGCGCGCCCATGATGACCGGCGCCATGGCGCTGGACCAGCCGAGGTAGTTGCTGTCGAGGGTGTCGAGCAGGTCGTCGATATCGCTGCGCTTGAAGCCGCCGACATAGCCGTCGGCATCGATATAGCGCGGCGATGGGCCGATCATCACATGGGCGGCGATACGCCCGGGGGCCTGGCGGTCGGCGAGGGTGGCAATCATCGCGCTGACGGAGTGGCTGACCAGAATCACCGGGCCCACCGCAAAGGCTTGGATGATCTCGTTCAAGTCGCGGGCATAGCCGTCCAACGTACTGTACTTGGTCGTTTCGTAGGCATCGAGGTCCGACAGGCCGGCGCCGACCAGGTCGTACATGACCACGCGAAAGCGTGCGCAAAACTGCGGTGCCAGGTAGTTCCACATGGCCTGGTTGCACCCGAACCCGTGGGAGAACACCAAGGTCGAGGTGCCACTGCCCATCACACTGACGTTGTTGCGGTGTCGTAGGTCCATGGGCTTCTCGGTTATGGCGCTTTGCTATACGTGGGCGGAGTTTAGATAGTCAACGGCGCGGGGTCACGCGTTATAGCGCTGATAGGGTAAAGTCGGCGCCTTCAGGAAGAAACTTCAGGTAACAAGTATGTGGGTGACTGTGCGGCAATCCGTTTTCAGCCTGCTGGCGCTGGTCTGTATTGGCCTGTCGAGCGCCGCCCAGGCTGACCCGTCGCCGATTGGCGTGGCCCTCGACCAGCGTGTGATCGACCTCACCAACACCCTGGACGCCGGCACCACCACCCGTCTGAAAGACCAGCTAGCCGCCCTCGAACAGCGCAAGGGCGCGCAGGTGGCCGTGCTGCTGGTGCCCAGCATCGGCGGTGCCAGCCTCGAAGACTATGCCAACCAACTGTTCCGTGCCTGGAAGCTGGGGCGCAAGGACATCAACGACGGCATCCTGCTGTTGGTGGCCAAGGATGATCGCAAGGTGCGCATTGAAGTGGGCTACGGCCTTGAAGGCACCGTTACCGACTTGCTGAGCCACCGCATCATCGAAGAACACCTCACCCCGGCGTTTCGCCAGGGCGACTACGTGGGTGGTGTGAGCCTGGCTGTCAACGACTTGATCGTGTTGGTGGACGGCGGTGACTTGCCAGAGGTGGCGGGGCCAGCGACCGGACCCCGGGCGATGGCGGTGTTGCTGGCGTTTGTATTGGGCGCCCTCGGTGGTGTGCTGCTCGCCGCTGGCAAGCTGCATTGGCGTCGTGCGTTGCTTGCCGTGGTAGCGGTCACGGCGTTGCTGACGATTTTTAGCGGTGGCCAGGACTGGCCGTTGTCCCTGCTGCTGATGCCGCTGACGATGCTGATCGGCGGCGCCACCTTTGGTGCGTTGTGGCTGGCGCGCACGGTGTTCTACTGCGTGCTGGGCTTGCTGGCCTACATCCTCGGGCTGGTGGTGGTTGACCAGCATTATGCCGACGTCAACTTCATCCACTGGCTGGCGTTTCCGTTGGCGGCGCTGGTGGTGCTGGGGCTGTACCTGATCCTGTTGGTGATTATGAAAGACGCCTGGAAGCAGAGCCGGGCAGGCTTTGTCGCGCGGTTGCTGGCGGCCGTGGCGGTGTATGGCGCGGCGGTGTATCTGCTGGACATGGGCCGTAACGGCTGGTTGTTCGCGTTCCCCATCGCCTCGTTTGCCGCGCTGTGTATCTTTGGCAAGGTCGGTACCGGGTCGGGGTCGAGCTCCGGCGGCGGATCGAGTTCGGGTTCCAGCAGCTCCAGCGGCAGTTCGTCGGGCGGTGGTGGTTCGAGTGGTGGTGGTGGCGCTTCGGGGAGTTGGTAAATCCATGACCAGAGAGATCATGATTCGCGCTGCAACGGCTGAGGACGCGCTGTGTATCGGCGTACTGGGCATGCAAGTGTTCCTCGACACCTACGCCACCGAAGGCATCCGCAATTCGATCGCCAATGAGGCCCTGCAAGCGTTTGCGCCGCAGGCCATCGCCCGGCTGTTGGCCGAGCCTGGCGTCGCGCTGCTGGTTGCCGAGTGCAACCAGCATCTCGTTGGATTTGCCCAGATCCAACTCAATGCCCGCCACTCGATGATCGATGCAGTGAACGTCGCAGAGTTGCAACGCCTGTATATCCAGGAGCGCTTCACCGGCTCGGGCCTTGGCTATCGACTGCTGCAAGCGGCAGAACACCGTGCCGCTCGGGATGGCGCCGCGTTGTTGTGGGCGACCGTGTGGGACGGCAATGCGCGCGCGTTGGCGTTCTACCCTCGGCGCGGGTATGCGCTGTTGGGCGCACCGACCTATACCTTCCAGGGCGAGACCCACGGCAATCGGCTGTTTGGCAAAACCTTGAGCCTTACGCCCGCTTGACTCTGCCCCACGGGACAGACTTTATGCTTTTTTTCGCTGCGCATACCGCAGGGTTTTCTACGCGAAAAAAGGACGATAGACATGCTGTGTCTGGTGACAGGTGCCAATGGGCATCTGGGCAATACGCTGGTCAGGGCGTTGCTCAAGCAAGGCCACACGGTTCGCGCCGGGGTGCGTGATATACACCAGCGGGCAGCGTTCGCGGGGCTCGAATGTGAGGTGGTCTACGCCGAGCTGCTGGATGAGGCCGCGCTGCTCAAGGCCCTCGACGGCGTGGAGGTGTTGTTTCAGGTGGCGGCGGTGTTCAAGCACTGGGCGAAGAACCCCGAGGCTGAGATCGTCGAGCCCAATGTGCAGGGCACGCGGTGTGTGTTGCAGGCCGCCAGCCGTGCGGGGGTCAAGCGCGTGGTGTATGTCAGCTCCGTGGCGGCGGTGGGGCATGACGGCAGCGCGCTGGATGAAACCCAGTGGTGCGAGGAAGCTGAAAATGCCTACTACCGTTCGAAAATCCTCAGTGAACGGCTGGCTTGGCAAACCGCGAATGCCTTGGGGTTGTGGATGGTCTCGGTATTGCCTTCGGCGATGATCGGCCCCAATGCCACGCGCTTGACCGACACCCTGGGTTTTTTGCAGGCGGTGAAAGACCGCAAGGTGCCATTGGACCCGGGGTTCCATTTCAATTTTGTCGATGTGCGCGATGTGGCCGACGGCATGCTGCGCGCCGCGCAGAAGGGCCGCCCAGGCCAGCGGTACATCCTCGCCAATGAGCACTCGTCGTCGCTGGCCGACCTGGCCGGCGTACTGTGTGTGCGTGCGCCACCGCCTGCGCCGCGCCGGTTGCTACTGGCCATCGCCTGGCTGCAAGAACGTTGGGCCCGTGTCACCGGTCAGCCGGCCCGGCTTATGCGCAGTCAGGTGCGTTTGTTCCATGGCGTGCGCCAGGAATACAACATCGACAAAGCCAAGGCCGAGTTGGGATTCAATCCGCGCCCGCCGCAGCAGGCGTTGCGCGAGGCGTTTGCGTATCTGGACAGGCGAGGGGGGCAGCCGTATGAGGGGTGAACATCTGATTCATCTGGCGCTTGAGCCCGGCGAGGTGAACGTCCAACGCCTGCAATTCGCTGATTCTGGCTTGCACATCCAGGCGCTTGGCATCGACCGCTGCGTTGGCCAAGTCCAACGGAAAGGCCTGTAGCGCATTTTTTGCGGCGATCAACGGGCCCATTTCTGCGAGTTTGAAACCCGCCACCTGGGCCTTGCGGATCAGTTGCACCATCTGCACATGGTGCGCGTTGTACACGCGATAGCGGCCACTGCGCTGGGGTTCGTTGATTAGCCCCAGCTGTTCGTACAGGCGGATGGCTTTTGGCGTGCAGTGGGTGAGTTGGGCGAGGCGTCCGATGAACATCGTGGTAGTCCTTTACCGGGTGGCAGATCAGAGATCCATGACCATCTCATGCCACGCCATCCCGCCGTGATCCGACGCTGACGGTTGTACATAGCGGTAGCCCATGCGCTGGTACAACGGCACATGGCGGTCTTTGCACATCAGGTGGATAGTCTTTTTTTCCAGCGCTTGCATGCGCTGCACAAACGCGTTCATCAGCGTCGTGGAATAGCCCTTGCCCTGGTGCGCCGGGTCAACCACCACCGACATGATTACCACATTCGGCGCCTCGGCCGAATGCCCGACCAGTTCCTTGAACGCCTCGTCCGACATCACCACGTCGTGGGCGCAGCCGCCGTTGATAAACCCCACCACCTCGGCATCGGCCTCCAGGATCAGAAAACCTTCCGGGTACAGCCTGATGCGCGTGGCGATCTTTTCCAGGGTCGCGGCTTCGTCGCCTTCGTAGGCGCCTGTTTCGATTGCAAAGCAGCGGGCGGCGTCGGTGGGGCGGGCGTTGCGCAGGGTGAGGATGGGCATGGACGTTCCAGGGGACAAAGCGAGAAGCGACATCATAGAGAAACATCGCCCCCACCTCCATTGCAGTGCCGACAAAGAGAGCGCTTACTCTTCAGGCGCGTAGTTCGTGATGCCTGCCTCGCGGAGTTTCTCCTGGAATTCGCGGTGGAAATCGCTGATCCTCATCTGCAAGGCTGGGCTGTAGGTGCCATCGGGGTTGTTGGGTTTAAAATTGAACTTGATCGTGTTGTACAGTCCTTCCCCCCCGCCGAAGTCGCTGACATCGTAGACATCGGACTCTTGCTTGACCTCGATGTCCTTTGACCTGGCGAGGTCATTGAAGATCTGCATCGTTTTGCGGTAGTCCTCAGTCTTGATCGTGAATTGGATACCTGTGACGTGACGGTTGGCCCCTGGGGCCGAAGTCGACGCTTCAGGTGCGGCGCTCAACGATTGAGGTGTGTAGGCGGACAGCGACGATTGAAGAGCTTGCATAGTAAATACCCACGGTTCTGTTGATGTATTGAACGTTTCACATTGTGGGGCGTGCCAAACACTTGGTTCCCCACGCAAGAGGGGCGAGTGAGTCCATTTGTTACGCCATGGAGGCTGAAATGCTCGAGATCAAACCCGCAACCCAGGAAGACGCCCAGGCGGCGTTCGA
Source organism: Pseudomonas sp. 18.1.10 (assembly GCF_024655625.1). Taxonomy (NCBI): domain Bacteria; kingdom Pseudomonadati; phylum Pseudomonadota; class Gammaproteobacteria; order Pseudomonadales; family Pseudomonadaceae; genus Pseudomonas; species Pseudomonas sp. 18.1.10. The sequence continues at coordinate 30,617 of NZ_JANLGL010000035.1, read as the reverse complement.
CATCCGCCTGTTGGCGATCCGTAGCCACTGCATTGGCGCGTACACCCATGAGCAGATGATGGCGTGGACCCGAGGCAGCGCCGCAGACGGCTACAACGTGCTGATGGACAAGCCGTTTTACCTGGGCTGGGTGCAGGGCGAGCCGGTCGTCACCGGGATGCTTGACCTGGACAACAATGAAGTGGGGGCGCTCTTCGTACTCCCCGAATTTGCTGGGCGCGGGTATGGCAAGGCAATGCTCGATCACCTGGAACACCTGGCACGGCAACGGGCGATCGAAACGGTGGTGCTGGATGCGACGTTGAATGCTGCGAGTTTCTATCGGGCGTGTGGATACGTGGGGGATGAACAGGCGGTCTATCATTCGCCGTCTGGGTTGGTGTTGGCGTGTATACCGATGACCAAGCGATTGGCGGGTTGAGCGAGTGCTGGCGAGGCGGCGATGGAGGTAGGCCGGGGGGCAGAGGGTTGCCGGGAACCAAAAGAGTCTCTGTCACCACAGACGGATTGGTCAGTCCCGACCGTTGAAAATGGGTGTTTCCATGCAGAATCTTCAACTCAATGCGTCTGTGTTCAACCCGCTGACGCTTCAAGCGGCCACTCAAGAAGGCTCCAACAGGCGCGACGGGGTAAACCCTGACCTCGAATTCACGGTGAAACGCGACGACCATCCCAAGGCCCGGCAGTTGCTCAATGACCTCGCCCAGGCAAATGGCCTCAACCTCCAGTACAACTTCGGCGTACGCGGGCTTAAAGACTTCGGCGATGGCAATGCTCAGTACATCACCAGCAATTTCAGCGTTCTACCTGATCGACGCAACGGCAGCTACAGCCCTGAATTGCAGAAAAAGATCGGCGAGTTGCGTCAGGCGTTCCAAGCGAAGCTGCACGAGGCGGGCATTACCAACCACGCCCGATGAGGCTGATCGTGCGGCGTTTGTGCGCACACCATCAGGAAGGCCGCTGGCCTGTCACCGCACCCTCCCATCATGAGAACCGAGCATGTCCAGTATTAACTCTCTGTCGTTATCTGCGCAGCATTCGATCCATCAAACCCAGGCGCTCCATCCAACGTCGAGCTCAGGCTCGCCACCTGGAGAAAAAGCCCAGGTACTGGTAGCCGCGAGCAAGGTGGATAAGACCCTGGATATCGCCTTCAACATCGCCGAGACCCTCGGTTTACAGCCTCTGCAATCGGAAGTGGAGGGGCCGATGAAAGCCCCTTACCTTTCCTCGGAGAATGTATATCCAATCAAGTTCAGTTTTCCCCCCGACAACCCGGACGGCACCTACAGCGCGGAGCTTCAGCAGAAGATAAGCCGCTTCAGGGAGCAGCTCCCGCAGACGCTGCGTCACGAAGGCATCGAGGACTTCGGGCCGGACATGTTCACTTGATTGCGGCCATTTGAGTGCGCGGCCGGCGAGCCCGTGGCGCAAGGGCGATGTCTGTCTATCAGGTCGCCCTCGTTCCCCTCCAGGCGCCACTCAGCTCCCGCCCTTAGTGCATCTTGCTGTGGTCCATGCCGTCCATGCCGCGCGCCGGGGCCTTGACTTCAATCGTCTGTTTCTCGCCCTTGGCGTTCTCGACGGTCAGCGTCAGCGGCACCTGGTCGCCTTCCTTGATCTGCCCGGTCAGGCCCATCAGCATCACGTGGTAACCGTTGGGGTCGAGGGTGACGGCCTTGCCGGCCGGCAGCGCCACCGAGTCCACCGGGCCCATGTGCATCACGTCGTCCTTCATGCTCATCTCATGGATCTGCACGTCCTTGGCCGCAGGCGTCGCCACGCTCAGCAGCTTGCTGTCGCTGTCGGCGGTGACGGTCATGAACGCGCCGCTCGACGGCTGGCCCGGTACGGTGGCGCGCACCCAGGCGTCGGTGACTTGCACCTGGGCACTGGCGTGGGCCGCGAGGGTCAGCAGGGTGAGGCCGAATGTCAGGCGCTTGAGGTGTTGAACGGCAGTCATTAGCAGACCTCCATGACGGTGAGCAGGTCTTCTGCGCACTCTTTAGCGGTAAGGGATGCCTGCAGCCCCAGGCGCAGGTTGCCACGGGTGTCGAAGACAAAACTGGTGGCGGTGTGGGACAGGGTGTAGGTGTCGCCGGCGGGGATCTTTTCATAAAAGATCCCGAATTCCTTGGCGGCCACGGCGATTTCTTCCGGGGTGCCGTACAGCGCTTCGAAGCTGGGGTCGAAGGCCTTGACGTACTTGTCGAGGATCTCCGGTGTGTCGCGCTCGGGGTCGAGGGTGATGAACACCACTTGCATGATCTCGCCGTCGCGGCCCATCAGTTTCTTGGCCTGGGCCGCGCGGGCCAGGGTGGTCGGGCACACGGCCGGGCACTGGGTGAAACCGAAGAACACCACCGGCATCAGGCCACGGAACGAGCTCAGGGTAACGGTCTCGCCGTCGGTGTTCTTGAGCTTGAAGGTGCGGCCCATGATCTTGTCACTGAGGTCCTTGCCGTACTTGAAGTTCAGCTTGGGGCTGTAGTCACAGCCGCCCAGCAGGCTGCCCAGGCCCAACAGGCCCATGCCGGTCAGCACTTTGCGGCGGGTGAATAACGTACTCATCAACTGCGCATCCTGTGAAACGCCTGCATTGCTCTGGATCTACACATCAGGCTTTGAAAAGGAGTAAAGGAGGAGGGCGCCAAGTCTACCAACCCCAGCCGGCCCGCGTAATGTGCGACGTTCTGCCACAGGGGCGCGCCGTGCTTCATCTCGGTGCGCCTGTGGTGGTAGAGTCGCCGCCATGAAATTGCGCCCTCCCGACCGCTCGCTGATCGCCTGGACCCTGTACTTCTGCGTGCTGATGAACCTGTTCGTGTGCGGTTTGGGCCATGGGCAAATGATGGGCCAGGAACTCAACGGCATCGGTGGGCAGTTCTGTTCCGTCGAAGGCAACCAGCCGATTTCCGACAAAGGGTTGGGCAGCCCGGCTTCCAGCAACATCTCGAACTACTTTGCCTGCCCGGTGTGCAATGCTTTAACCGTCGCCCTGGTATTCCTGATCGGTCTGGCCTGGCTGTTGGGCCTGGGGCAAACCCCGCGTCCGGCCCATGAGCGGCGCAACAAGGCGCCGCCGCGCTATTCCTGGCCCTCGGCCAACCCTCGCGCTTCCCCCGCATTCTGACGTGTGCCTTGGGCCGCCTGTAATCAGGCGGCGTTCTATCGTCACGACTGTGAGTGCGTTTCATGAACCCTCTATTGCCTGCCGGCGCCAGCCGCCTGGTCAGCAAGGCGTCCCGGCGCCTGCGCCTGGAGCCGGCGCTGCCCGACTACCCGAGCAATTCCCGCTGCTTCGTGCACCTCGATGCCCGCCTGTTGCCCCATTGGCACACCTTGTTCGACATCTGCCCGGCGCTGCTCAAACTCGACCCGCCCGAGGGCTTGAACCTGTTCCGCAGCTTCATGACCTGGGCCTATCGCCACCGGCCGCCGCTGGACTGGACCTACCACGTCAACGTGTGCCGCTGGTTGCTGGGCTCGCCGTATCGGGCGCAGATTGACGATGAACCGATCGAAGCCTTCATGGCGGCTGCGGCGGCGTGCTGGATCAACGCCGACACCAGCCCGGCCAGCGGTGTGGTCCTGACCTGGCAAGGCAAGACCGTGTTCGACTGGAAGGACGCGCCCCGCTCGGACGTCGAACACCAGGCCTTGCCAGGCACCGAATGGGACTTCGCCTGGTGCCCGCTCAACGCGCAGGGAGCGTTCAGCCGTTGGCACTCAATGCCCTGAGATTGTTACGCAACCGGTAAAAGTGAATGACGGTTTCCCCGGCTGTTTCCCGCGCGGCCGAGGCTATACCGTGCGCGCTCCCGTTAAATGCAGCACCACCCGACTGGCAAAGAACAGGGCTGGGCTGCGACGGGATCGCCTCATTTATCTTACGGAGCCTTCATGAATCACAAGACTTGCCTGGCCCTCGCCGTTTCCCTGGGGGCCGCGCAACACGTTGCTGCGTCCGGTTTTATCGACGACAGCAAAGCCAGCCTCGACCTGCGCAATTTCTACTACAACCAGGACACCCGCAACGCCCGGGGCGCGTCGGACAAGGAGTGGGGCCAGGCGTTCATGTTCAACTACCAGTCCGGCTTCACCGAAGGCACCGTCGGCTTCGGCCTGGACCTGCAGCAGATGCTTGGCGTGCGCCTGGACGCCTCGGGCCGCGCCGGCAAGGCCGGTGCCGACAACACCCCCGGCAGCGTCTTCCCGCTGGACGATGGCAAGGCCGCCCATGACTTCAGCAAGACCGGCGTCACCGGCAAGCTGCGCATCGCCCAGACCCAACTCAAGGTCGGCAACCTGCAACCCAAGCTGCCGGTGCTGACCACCGAAGACGGCCGCCTGTTGCCCCAGACCTTTCGCGGTTACCAACTCGACTCGAAAGACTTCAAGGACTTCAACCTGATCGCCGGCAAGCTGGAGCAGGTCGTCGACCGCAACTCCAGCAACGGCCAGGGCCTGTCGATTGCCGGCGCCAACGACCCGATCAAGGGCAAGGCGAGCAACCAGTTCTACTATGGCGGCGTGGACTACGCGGTCAGCAAGCAACTGCAAGTGCAGTACTACTACGCCAACCTGGAGAACTTCTACCAGCAGCACTTCCTCGGCCTGGTGCACAACTGGCAACTGCCGGTGGGCCAGTTCAAAAGCGACCTGCGCTACTTCTACAGCAGCGCCGACGGCAAGAACGCCAGCGCGGCCGGACGTGATGAAGGCTACGTCAGCGCGGGCTACTACGGCCCTGGCGTCAATACCGGCAAGGTCGACAACCGCCTGTGGAGTGCGCTGTTTACCTACGCCCTGAGCGGGCATTCGGTCAGCCTTGGCTACCAGAAAACCAGCGGTGCAAGCGACTTCCCCCATATCAACCAGGGCCAGGGCCGCTCGCTCTACCTGATTACCAATTCGCAGTCGCTGAAATTCGTCAATGCCGGGGAGCAGGCGACGGTCGGCAGCTATGCCTATGACTTTGCCGGCCTCGGCGTACCGGGCCTGCGCTCCAGCGTCACCTATATCCACGGCAGCCACATCCGCACCGCAACTCGCGACAACAGTGAATGGGAGCGCGACCTGCGGGTGGATTACGTGATCCCCACCGGCACCCTCAAGGGCCTCGGCCTGACCTGGCGCAGCGCGGTCCTGCGCGGCAACGACACGGCGGACAAGGACGAGACGCGGTTGATCGTCAGCTACAGCATCCCGCTGCTGTAACGGCTTGACCGGCATCAAGGCGTGGCCGCGTGCAGGGCGCGACACTGGAGGCCCGGCGCGACCTGCGAGGCCTCCATGCTTTACCTGCTGTTTCTCCTGGCCCATCTGTTCGCCGCGCTGATCTTTATCGGCACGGTGTTTTTTGAAGTGCTGATCCTCGCCCACCTGCATCGGCACCTGCCGGCGCGGGTGATGGTGCAGGTCGAACAAGGCGTCGGCCAGCGCGCCCGGGCGTTGATGCCCTGGGTGTTGCTGGTGTTGTTCGGCGCGGGCATCGGCATGGTCTGGCTGCGTTATCGGCCGATACTGGCGGCGCCGCTGGCCAGCGCCTTCGGCATGTTGCTGGGCCTCAAGCTGATCCTCGCGGCCAGCGTGTTGCTGCACTTTGTGCTGACGATGCTGCGCATGCGCCGTGGGCGTGTGAGTGCGCGGTACCTGCGCTTTATCCACCTCAGCCTGTTCGCGCACATGGTTGCGATTGTGCTGTTGGCCAAGAGCATGTTTTACCTCAGTTGGTAAAGCCCTTGATGCATATCAAGGGGCGCCCTGGTGTCGCACCGGACAATGGCTCACCGTCCATGGAGGAGCCCGTCATGCGCAGCGTCATTTCTCTCGATGTGGTGCGTACCCTACGCAGCAGCCGCCAACGCCAGCGCCCCCTGGCGTTGACCTTGCATTGGCCGGCCGGCATGGCGAACGACGCGTGCCGGCGCAGCCTCAACGAGGAGGCGCAATGGATCGGCCGTCACCTTGACCAGCGCCAACCCGTGGCGCATTTCCAGTGGCGCGGCGCAGCGGCCGTCGCCGAGGTGCAGGCGATGATGGGCACCCTGCATGCACGCTTCAATTTCTTCGAGGGCGACCGCGGCGACTACGCCATTGACCTCGCTCCCCGGCACACCGATTGGGCGAGCGTCGGCTTGCTGCGCGAGCTGGGTTTCAACCACGTCTGCATCAGCGCGCCCGATGCCTGCACCGGGGTCGAATCCTCGCCGTTGTGCTACCGCAACCCCGCACCGATCCAGTCGTTGATCGATGCGGCGCGCACCTTCGATTTTCGTTCAGTGAGTGTCGACCTGGGCTACGGCGCCGCCTGGCAGACCCTGGCCAGCTTTGCGTCCAAGCTCGACAGCCTGATCGCCCTGGCGCCGGATCGATTGCACCTGTTCGACTACGCCCGTCCCCCTCGGCGGTACCGCGCGCAACCGACCCAAGCCCATAGCGGCAGCATGCATCAGCTGAGTTTTGAACGCCTGGTCGCGGCGGGCTACCACTACATCGGCCAGGGGCAGTTTGCCCGCAGTGACGATGACTTCACCCAGGCCCAGGAACGCGGCAACCTGCGCCGTACCGGCGAAGGGTTCACGGTGCACGGTGACTGTGACCACATCAGCCTGGGCGACACACTCCTGTGGTGAGCGGGCTTGCCACTCAGTGCGACGTACCTTCGGCAAACTCAATCTTGTTGCCCACGTTGTACTTGCCCGACGGCTTGTTCATCGGCAGGCGCTTGATCTCTTCAAGCGTCTGGCTGTCGTACACGATCAATGCGCCGTCGCTGGCCCAGATGCTCAGCAGCACATAGCGCCCATCGCGGGTGAATTCCACATGGGCGGCGGTCTTGCCCGGTACGGGGCGCAGGGTGTGGGCGATTTCCAGGGTCTGTTTGTCGATCAAGTGAATGGCATCGTTGTCCGGGCCGAAAAACACATCGCTCCACACATAACGCGAGTTGACATGGCTGCGCATGAAAAAGCCCGGGCCCAGGGTGGGGATCTGTTTGATCAACTTCCAGGTGACGGGGTCGAGCACGCTGATTTGCCCCTGGCTGATATTCGGCGTGGCGAACACCCACTGGCCGTTGCGCCGCCAGTAGGTGCCGGAGCCCAGGTGCGGCATGCCCGCCAGTGGGATGTCCGTGACCACGGCGCCGGAATCCAGGTCGATCACCTGGCCGCCACCGGCTTTGCGTGACGTGGCGAGCAACTGGCGGTAATCCGGGGTGAACGAGAAGTCATCCAGCACGTCGCGGGCCGCGATGCGCCGGGGCTCGAAGGTGGGGGTTTGGGCGGCATAGGACAGCTCCCACACCTCGTTCACGTCCTTGAGCGCCACGACAAAGCTGTCGCGCGGCGGTGCGGTGTATACCGCGCTGACCCGTGAGCCGGTGGGCAGTGTCTTGACCAGCGACAAATCCCGCGCATCGAGCACCACCAGGTTGCCCGGCAGGTAGTTGCCCACCAGCACCCAGCGCCCGTCCTTGCTCACCGCGAGGTTGCGGGTGTTGAGCCCGGCGCGGGTCTCGGCGATCAGCGTGAGGTTGTGCAGGTCGTACAGGCTGATCCAGCCGTCCCGCGAGGCGAAGTACACGAAGCGCCCGTCCGGCGAGAACTTGGGCCCGCCGTGCACGGCAAAGTGGCTGGCGAAGCGGTCCAGCACAGTGAAGCGATCACCGTCGAGGATGTCGATGTGATGGTCGCCGGACTCCACCACCACAAACAGGTTGAGCGGGTCGGCGTGGTGTTGCGGGGTGGTCGGCAACTGCGTCAGGTCGGCCAGCAGGCGATGGCTGTCGCGGATGTCTTGTGCCGCCCAGCTGACTGGCGTGACCGGCGGTTGCTGCAGGAAGTCCGCCAGGGCGTCGATTCGTGCCGCACTCAGTTGCGCTGCAAAGGCGGCCATCTGGCTGGCCGCGCGACCCTGTGCGATGACCTCTCGCACCTCGCGTGGCTTGATCCGCCCGAGGCTTTCCGGCAGCAGGGCCGGGCCGCTGGCGCCGATGCGATTGAGGCCATGGCAGCTCTCGCAATACTGCTGGTAGTCCTCGGCCGGCGTGCCATGGGCGGCGCTGGCCCACAGCAGCGGCAGCAGCCACAGGCGTTTCATGGCGCCACCGCTGCGCGGGGCGCCGACAGGCTGGCCGGGTAGTGCAGGGCGGCGTCGGCAAACAGGTCTACCACCGCGCCGATCACCGTCAGGGTCGGCACGCCGGGTTCGCAGCTGGCGGCCAGGGCCGGCAACTGGCGCAAGGTGCCACGGGCCACGTGCTGGTCGGCCCGCGCACCATTGCAGATCAGCGCCGCCGGCGTATCGCCCGGCAAGCCGGCGGCCACCAGGTGTTCGGCGATCAGCGCCAGGTTCGCCAGGCCCATGTAGAACACCAGGGTCTGGCTGGGCTCGGCGAGGCTGGCCCACGGCAGTTTCAGGGCGCCGTCGCGCTGCAAGTGCCCGGTGACAAAGCGGCAAGAGTTGACCAGGTCGCGGTGGGTCAACGGGATACCTGCATAGGCGCTGCACCCGGACGCGGCGGTGATGCCCGGCACCACCTGGCAGGGAATGTCGCGGGCGAGCAGGTATTCCAGCTCCTCGGCGCCGCGCCCGAAGATGAACGGGTCGCCGCCCTTGAGGCGCACCACGCGCTGACCCTGCTCGGCCAACTCCGCCAGCAGTGCGTTGAGTTGCGCCTGGGGCAGGCTGTGGTAGCCGCTGGCCTTGCCCACGTAGTGACGCGCGCAGCTGAGGGGGATCAGGCTCAGCAGTTCGGCGCTGATGAGGCGGTCGAACACCACCGCGTCGGCCTGCATCAACAGGCTCCAGGCGCGCAGCGTCAGCAGGCGTGGGTCGCCGGGGCCGGCGCCCACCAGCGCGACTTCGCCGGGGTGGAAGGGGCTGTGCAAACTGGCGGGTAAGGCGGTCGGAAGGTGCATGAGACGTCCTTGGTTCATCATCAGGATGGCGCCCGCGGTTGTGTCACCGGGTGGCGCACGGGATCAGGTCGAGGGGGTGGTGGGCAATTTCGGCGTCGCTCAGATAACAACCGGGGTCCGGGCCCCAGAGGTCGCCATCGGCCCAGGCGCGGGTCCGCGTGTTGCCGTTGCAGATCGCCAGCCAGCGGCACTCGGTACAGCGCCCGCCGATCTGTCGCGGGTGCTCGCGCAGGCGCAGCAGCAACGGGTCGGGCTGGTCCAGCCAGAGGTGGCGGAAGCGGGTGTTGCGCACGTTGCCCACCGAGTGTTGCCACCAGTAGGTGTCCGGGTGCACTTCGCCGGTGTTGTCGATGTTCGCGATGCCGCTGCCCGACGCATTGCCGCCCCAGCCATGCAGCAGGTGTTCCAGCTGCGGGTAGTGCTCGGGCAGGTGGCGGTGCACCCATTGCAGCAACAGGATGGCGTCGGCGTCGTTGTTGCCGCTGACGAAGTCGCTGGCCACGCCCTGTTCGATGTCCTGCCAGGCCTGCTGGAAAATCAGCGTCATGGCCTCGCGGCCCATCTGGCGGTGGGCGTCCAGCACGCGGCTGCGTTTGCCGCGCCCGCTGTAGTTGAGGTGCGACAGGTAGAACTTCTGCACGTCGTAGCTGCGCATCAGCGCCAGCAGTTGCGGTAACTGCGCGTGGTTTTCCTGGGTCAGCGTGGTGCGCAAGCCCACGCGAATGCCGGCTTCGCGGCACAGGCGGATGGCGTGCAGCGAGCGCCGGAAACTGCCGTGCATCTGCCGGAACGTGTCGTGGGTGGCCTCCAGCCCATCGATGCTGATGCCCACGTAGTCGTAGCGGGCGTCGGCGATCTGCTGGATGTTGTGCTCGTCGATCAGCGTGCCGTTGGTGGACAGCGCGACGAAAAAACCTTTTTGCCGGGCGTAGGCGCTGAGTTGGAAGAGGTCCTCGCGCAGCAAGGGTTCGCCGCCGGACAAGATCAGCACACGCACCCCGGCGGCGTGCAAATCGTCGATCACCCGCAGCGCCGTGGCGGTGTCCAACTCATCGCGAAACACGCTGTCGGCGCTGGTGGCGTAACAGTGTTTGCAAGTGAGGTTGCAGCGGCGCAACAGGTTCCAGATCACCACGGGCGGGCGATCACTGCCCGGCGTCGAGGTGCGGGGTGGCGGGCATTGGCCGGCCACTGTGCGCAAGTACTGACTGATCCGCAGCATGGCAACTCCTTAGTGCGAGGGGGGCAGGCGCAGGCCGGTTTTTTTCAGGATGCGGCTGCTCACCAGCATCTCGTCGGCGCGGCAGGCATCGCCCAGCAGGTAGCGCAGGTGTTCGCGGTAGCTGTCGATTTCTTCGCGGCTGCGCCCGTGCACCATGGCGAACAGGTTGTACGGCCAATCCGCGCGGCGCGGGCGGCGGTAGCAATGGCTGACAAAGGGCTGCGCGCCCAGCAGTTCACCCAAGCGCGGCAGCTGCGCGTCGGCCACGTCCCACACGGTCATACCGTTGTGCCGATAACCCAGGCGGTAATGATTGGGCACCGCGGCGATGCGGCGGATCGCACCTTCGGCTTGCAGGCGCTTGAGCAGGTCCAGGGTCGATTCGACGCTGATGCCCAGTTGCTCGGCGAGCCAGGCCCAGGGATCTTCCACCAGCGGCAGGCCGCTTTGGGTCAGGGCGATCAGGCGCAGGGCCAGGGCGTTGTCAGACCGGGAAATACAGACCGACATGGTAGGTGTGCTCCTTCGGCAGGTTGAGCACCGCCAGCCCCGTGAGGGCTTCGATGCGGGACAAGGCCTGTGCCAGCTCCGCGGCGCTGGCGCAGGCCAGCACGAACCACATGTTCCAGTGGTGCTCGCGGCGGTAGTTGTGGGCCACTTGCGGCAGCTCATTGAGTTGCGCCGCCACCGTCTCGAAGCGCGCTTCGGGGACGGCCAGGGCGGCGAGGGTAAAGGCGCCGCCGAGTTGTTCGATGTCAAACATCGGGCCGAATCGCGTCAATACGCCGTCTTCCAGCAAGTCATGCAGGCGGTCGAGTAGTTCGCCGGGACGGCTCGCCAACTCGTGCGCCAGTTGTTGCCAGGGGTGGCGCACCAGCGGCAGGCCGCATTGCAGGCGGTTGATGAGGCGGCGGTCGAGGTCATCCATGGGCCCATACCTGGGACGGTGGCGGCGCAAAACGGCCGCCGCATTGTTTGTAGGCACGGGTACTGAACAGCAGGTGGTGGGGCAGGTCACTCAGCTGTTGCTGCTCCAGCACCGCGCGGATATGCGCCACGACCTCCTCGCGTTCACGGCCATGCACCATGCAGAACAGGTTGTAGCGCCACAGCGGCAGGCGGCGCGGGCGCTGGTAACACAGGTTGATGCGCGGCGCGCGGCCCAGGCGCGTGCCCACTTCATCCACCAGCGCATCCGGCACATCGAGCACCAGCATGGCATTGGCGACAAAGCCCAGGGCACGGTGGTTGAGCACCAGGCCGACACGCCGGAACAGGCCTTGCTCCTGCCATTGCTGCATCTGCTGCAACACCTGGTCGTGATGGGCGCCGATGCGCTCGGCGAGGTCGTCATAGGGCCGCTTCACCACCGGCAAACCGCGCTCCAGGCACTGGCGCAGGTCGAGCATTTGTTCGTGGTTCAGGGGCGCGATCACGGATGCACTCCCAGGGAAAACCCGAGGTCGATGCGGTAGGCGGTGAGCATCGGCAAATCCAGGGGACGCAGGCCGGTGTCTTTCTCCAGCTCGCCCAGGACCTGTTCCAGGTGCTGGCGGTGCGGCCCGGTGAGCACGAACCACAGGTTGTAATGGTGCTCGCGGGCATAGTTGTGATTGACCTCCGGGTACTGGCTGACCCGCCGGGCCACCTGTTCCAGGCGTTCCAGCGGCACCGCCAGGGCGGCCAGGGTGCTGGCGCCGGCGCGGGTGTGCTCGAACACCGGGCCGATGCGCGAGAGGGCGCCGGCCAGTTCCAGGCGTTGCAGGCAAGCCATCACCTCGGCTTCGCGGCAGCCCAGCACCTTGGCCATTTCCCGATAGGGTTCGGCGCACAGCGGCATGCCGTGTTGGTAGCGTTCGATCAATTGTTGGCTGAGCAGGTCAAGGTCCATCTCAATACCCCATTTTTTGCGCGCGGCTGCTGAAGAAAACTCCACTGGGGCTCAAGGCCGGCAAGGTCTTGAGCAAGGTCAGGCGATACGGGTCCCAGACCTGCACCTGCTCACCGTCGCGTACCGACAGCCACAGCTGCTCGCCACGCCCGGTGAACTCCATGTGCAGCACGCCGGGACCGGGGCGCAGGTCGGCGACGATCTGGTGGGTTTGGCTGTCGAGCACCTGCACGCGGTCGTTGTCGGGGTAGGCGAAGTTGACCCACAGCTGGCGCCCGTCCGGCCGCGCGGTGACGAAGATCGGCTGGCCGGCCACGGCGATCGCCGCAGTCTGCTGCCAGCTGCGTGCGTCCATCACCAACACTTGGTGGCGGCCCACGGCGGGCACGAAGGCCTGGTGGTCGGCCACGGCCCAGCCTTCGAGGTGGGGCATTTTGTACACCGGCAGTTTGGCCTGGCCGCGGCCGTAGTCGGCGAGCACCCGCTTGACCCCTTGTTCCGGGTGCCACAGGTCGAGTTGGGCCATGCCGTCTTCACCGAACAGCCCGGCCATGTAGTAGCGGCCATCGGCGGTGATTAGCGCGTCGTAGGGTTGCTCGCCGATGTCGTTGAAGCGGCTGAGGGTGGGCGGGGTGCCGTGGCTGAAGTCCGCGCTCCAGATCTCGCCCGTGTCGAACAGGCTGAACACGAAGCGCTGGCCGGGCGCGTCCACCAGGCCCACCACCCGTGAACGTTTACCGTCGGGCAGCGCAGTGGCGGGGATGTCGGCGACCAAGGCCAGGGTGGCGGCATCAAACACCTTGACCCCGCCGGGCAGGTAATTGGACACGGCAATCAGGCGCCCATCCTGGCTGATCGCGCCGCCAATGCTGTTGCCGCCCTGGATGATGCGTTTTTCAATGCGCTGGCCCAACAGGTCAACTTTGGTCAGCCCGCCGTCGCGGCCAAACACGTAGGCGTAGCGCTGGTCGCGGGAAAACACCACCGAGGCGTGGGACAGGTCACCCAGGCCGTCGAGGCGTGCCAGGGCGGTCATGCCGCTGGTTTCAATGATTTGCACACTGGCGCTGGCGCGTTCGATCACCACGCCCAGGTCGCCGGTGCCGCGCAACGTGGGCTGGGTGCAGGCGCCGAGCAACAGGCACAGGGACAAACACAGGGGACGGATCATGGCGCGAGGCTTCCTTGCAAGAGACGGTCGACCAGCCAGGCGATCTCGCTGGCGCTGAGCAGCGGCGCCCAGCCAGGCATCGCGCGGGTCGGGCGGCCATGGGTCACGGTGGCGATCAGGCTGTCACGGCTGTGCCCGGCCAGGGCCTGGGGCGTCAGGGGCGGGCCAAGGCCGCCGGTCAGGTACAGGCCGTGGCAGGCGCCGCAGTCCTGGGTCAGCAGGTGCTCCAGGCGCCGGGCATCCACGGCCGCGTTGACGGGCGCGGGAATAAGTAGGAGCAGCGCCACGGCCGTAGCGATCATCGAAACTTGCATGGCGTGCTCCTTGGGGTTATTTCAAGGTCAGGATCCAGGTGGCCAACGTCTTCGCTTCGGCATCCGTCACCGGGTTCGGCGGCATCGGGATCGGTCCCCAGTTGCCCTGGGTGCCGTTCTTGATATGGCTGGCGAGGGTGGTGGCGGCGTCTTTCACCGCCGCGTTCCTGGCGGCGACCTCCTTGAGCGACGGCCCGACCACTGTGCTGTCGATGCTGTGGCAGGCCGCGCAAGGTTTGCTCTTGAACAGCGCCGGGCCGTCCTCGGCGAGGGCCGGTTGCAGGCCGATAAAGGCGGTGCTGGCGAGCAATGCGAGGAGCATATTTTTCATGGCGGGTTCTCTTGTTGATGCGGCTCAATAAATGTCGTGTTGGGTGTTGAACACGTTGAACTTGCCGGTCGGTGTAATCAGGCGCTTGTCCTTTATCACCTGCTTGAGCTTGAGGGTCTTGTCGTCGATCACCACCAGCGCCGACTCCTCGGTCTGGCCGTTCCACACCGAGAACCACACCTCGTCACCGGCCTTGTTGTATTCCGGTTGCACCACACGCAGTGCGCCTTGCTTGATGCCCGAGTACTCGGCGATCGGCAGCACGCTGTAGCCCTTGTCGAGCTGGTTGATGTCGAATACCGCCACCGACTGGCTGAGCTTGGCGTCGGGGTTGAGGGTGGTGTCGACGTAGAGGTGATGGGAGTTGGGGTGGGTCTTGATAAACAGCGAACCGCCACCCTGGCCGCTGAGCGATGCCACCTGTTTCCAGGCGTATTGCGCGTGCTTGATCGGGTCGGTGCCGATCAACGAGATGCCGCCATCGCCCAGGTGGCTGGTGGCCCACACCGGCCCGTATTGCGGGTGCACGAAGTTGGCGCCACGCCCGGGGTGTGGGGTCTTGCCGACGTCCACCAGGGCGGTGAGGGTGCGCTGCCTGGAGTCGATCACCGCGACCTTGTTCGAGTTGTTGGCCGCCGTGAGGAAGTAGCGATGGGTGCTGTCCCAACCGCCGTCATGCAGGAACGGCGCGGCGTCGATGGTGGTGATGGTGAGGTTCTTGATGTCCTGGTAATTGACCAGCATGACCTTGCCGGTTTCCTTGACGTTGACGATGAACTCCGGCCATTCGTGGGAGGCAATGATCGCCGCCACACGCGGTTCGGGGTGGTACTCCTGCTTGTCCACGGTCATGCCGCGGGTCGAGACGATCTGCCTGGGCTCCAGGGTTTCGCCGTCCATGATCGTGAACTGCGGCGGCCAGTAGGAGCCGGCGATGGTGTATTTGTCCTCGTAGCCCTTGAACTTGGAGGTCTCCACCGAGCGCGCTTCGATGCCGACCTTGATCTCGGCGACCTTGGTCGGCTCGGCGGGCCACAGGTCGATCATGTCGATCTTGGCATCGCGGCCGATCACCAGCAGGTAGCGGCCCGAGGCGGAAATCCGCGAGATGTGCACGGCGTAGCCGGTGTCGATCAGCTTGACGATCTGCTTGGTGTCGCCATCGATCAGGGCGATCTTGCCGTCGTCGCGCAGGGTTACGGAGAACAGGTTTTCCAGGTTGAGTTTATTCAGCTGGCGCTTGGGCCTGTCTGCTGGCTTGACCAGCACTTTCCAGGTCTTGAGCGTCTCGGCCATGCCCCATTCCGGCGGAGTGGGCGCGGTGTGCTGGATGAAGGTGGCCATGCTGCTGATCTGGGCTTTGGTCAGCGCATTGGAGGTGCCCCAGTTCGGCATGCCGGCGGGGGAACCGTAGGTAATCAGCGCTTCCAGATACGCCTGGCCACGGGACTGGGTGATGTCCGGGGTCAGCGGTTTGCCGGTGGCGCCCTTGCGCAGCACGCCGTGGCAGCCGGCGCAGCGCTCGAAGTAAAGCTGCTTGGAGGCGTCGAAGTCGGCCTGGCTGATGTCCGGCGCACCGGCGGTCTTCACCACGGCGGGCGTGGCGGCGGCATGGGCGCTCAGGGGCAGGGCGAGGGCCAGCGCGCAGCTCAGGCTGGCGAGGCTCAGGGTCAAGGTTTTTGTGTGGCGAGTCAGCATTCCATTTACTCCTCAGGCGAGACCTTTGCGGTGCCGCGCAACAGGGTGCGGGCGCAGGTTCTTAGTGCCTGGCCAGACTATGGCGAGGTGTTGGAATGCTCGCTTGACGGCGATCAAGTTTGCCTTGGGTAGCGCTTGCCAGGTTGTCGCAGGCGCCCTTAGCGTGGCCGCAAACCTGCTTTGGATGTGTGTGATGACCGAGCCGTTCTATCAACCCGTCGACAATGAATGCCTGCTGTTCGAACACGCCTGGCGCCACCGCATGCCGGTGCTGATAAAGGGCCCCACGGGCTGCGGCAAGACCCGCTTTGTGCAGCATATGGCGCACCGCCTGCAGTTGCCGCTGTACACCGTCGCCTGTCACGACGACCTCAGTGCCGCCGACCTGATTGGCCGCCACTTGATCGGCGCCCAGGGCACCTGGTGGCAGGACGGCCCGCTGACCCGCGCCGTGCGCGAAGGTGGCATCTGTTACCTGGATGAAGTGGTCGAGGCCCGCCAGGACACAGCGGTGGTGCTGCACCCGGTGGCCGACGACCGCCGCGAGTTGTACCTGGAACGCACGGGGGAAGTGGTCAAGGCGCCGCCGTCGTTCATGCTGGTGGTGTCGTATAACCCCGGTTACCAGAACCTGCTCAAGGGCATGAAACCCAGCACCCGCCAGCGCTTCGTGGCCATGCGCTTCGACTATCCGGCGGCGGCGGACGAAGCGCGCATCGTCGCCCAGGAGGCCCAGGTGGACAGTGCGCTGGCGGCTGAAGTGGTGCGCTTGGGCCAGGCGTTGCGCCGTCTCGATCAACACGACCTGGAGGAAGTCGCCTCCACGCGCCTGCTGATCTTCACCGCCCGCCTGATCGCCGCCGGCATGCCACCGCGCGAAGCCTGCCTGGCCTGCCTGGCCCAGGCCCTGAGCGACGACCCGCAAACCGTCGCGGCACTGATGGACGTGGTGGATGTGCACTTTGCCTGAATCACGCCGCCTGCCGGGTGACTTGGCGATGTGGTTTTTCATCCTTGCCGAGCTGACGGTGTTTGCGATTTTGATCCTGGCATTTGCGGTGACGCAGCGTCTTGAGCCTGAAGTGTTTGCGACCGGCCGCAGCCAGCTGGACAGCTCCACCGGGCTGGCGATGACGGTAAGCCTGCTGACCGCCGGCTTGCTGGCGGCGCTGGCAGTGCAACAGGTACGCGTGCAACGTTCACGGCGCGCCGCCGCCCTGTTGGTGGCGGCGCTGCTGGTGGCGCTGGTATACGTGGCGATCAAACTCGGCGAATACGCCCACCTGGCAGGTGTTGGGCTGGGCCTGGAGTACAGCCGGTTCTTTACCTTGTATTGGCTGCTCACGGGGTTTCATTTTTTGCATGTGCTGCTGGGCATGCTGATCCTCGGCTGGCTGGCCGTGGCTTGCTGGCGGGGCAGGGTGGCAGTCAGCGGGGTGGAATCGGGGGTGCTGTATTGGCACATGGTGGATTTGGTGTGGGTGGTGTTGTTTCCGGTGGTTTACGTGATGGGGTGAGTGGCCGATGAGTGCGTCGCAGGGGTTGCTGGTGTGTTGGGCGGTGCTGGTGTCGCTGAGTGCCGGAACGGTGCTGGCGGGCGCTGTGGGGGTGTGGTTGGTGGTGCTGTTGTTGGCGGTTTCCAAGGCGTGGCTGATTGCGGACGGGTTCATGGAGTTGCGGCATGCGCCCTGGGGGTGGCGCCTGATGCTGTTGGGATGGGCTGTGGTGCTGGTGCTGCTGATCGGTGTTAGCTGCTGATGTAGTTACAGCGTTAATCAGTGGTTCGTTCATGTAGGCAATTGCCTACTCATTTGTAGTTCACTTCCGAAACACAAGTTACGCCCCGGACACTGCCTTAGCCTCTCTGCAATGCCTTCCTATAGTCGTGCGCCACAGTCTTGGAGGTGCACGCGATGCAAGGACCCTACGCATTTATCAATGAACGACCGCAACCCTACCCATTGCTCAAGCTCAGCTTGTCGCTTGATCCGCATACACAGACAAAGTTCGACACCCTCAACCAACACATCCGCAACACCGTGGTGCTGCCTGGGCACCTGGTGATTATCGGCGATAGCCGTACAGCGTCTTGCACCCCTGAAGAAGCCAAGTTGATGCGCTCGGCACAGCATGTGAAACACGCGCTGCTGGCGCATTCTGCCGCCGATCACTTTCTGATAAAAAACTATGACCAGCTGCAGGCCATCATGACCCATGCGTCCCTCAGCATCGGCAGTGCCAGCGGCGCCTGGAGCAGGCACCTGGCGCAAGTCGAGCAGACCCTCAAGGACATCGACGTGTTGCATAAGCAGTACCTGCGCAAAGGCAGCATGGCTGCGAGGGATGAGTTCCTGCTCAAACGCCGGGCGTTGTTCACGCAACTGGATGGCCAGTTGTCCGGGCTGGCGCGTCTGGGAACGGGCCTGAAAAACGAAGGCTCCATCAAGAAAATGCTCGGAATCTCCAGTAAGAGCTATTGGCACCATGGTGAGATTCGGCGGTATGAAGAGACCGTCACACGTGTCGCCAAGGCCTCGCAAATGTTGAAAAAAGGCACGTATATCGGGATCGCACTGGATGTGGGCGTCACGGCGTTGGAGATCACCGAGGCCTGTTCGTTGGGGCGGGAGGAGGTGTGTACGAAGGCTAAATATGTCGAGGGTGGAAAGCTGGTGTTTGGGGTGGCTGGAGCAGCGCGTATTGGCTACCTAGGCGCATCGACAGCGGTAATCGCTTGTGCTGTGGTGTTCGGCATACCTACAGCGGGTGCTGGAGCTCTGGCTTGTGCAATTGTCGGAGGCACGGCCGGAGGGCTCTTAGGAGGTGCGCAGGGCAATAAGCTTGGAGAGCATGTGGGCACTTATCTCTATGAAAGCTCCCGGAGTGAACGATGAATCTTGAGTTCATAGGCATGGGCGCAGGAGTGGTCATGCTACTTAGCCTTCCTCTGCTCTATTACAGTATGTTCACCAAGCTTGAAGCCGCAGAAGGCTACTTGCCTCACAGCGTGTTCATCGTTTCCTGCAAGCACTTGTTTCGTAGCTGGCCTCTCGATGGGAGGCCTTTGCGGTTGAATCTGATGGCGTATGTGTTGGTGATGCCTAAAGTGTTTTACTGGCGTAGGCTCGTGGATCTTGATGAAGTTGCAAGCGTGCCGGGGCAATTAAAACGCTGGATCATCATCCCGTGTGCCATCACTCACCTCGCTGCGCTGATCATGACAGCAGCAGGATTGATGTTGACTTAATGTGGGAGGGCCAAGCCCTCCACAATCCCCACTTCTTGATCGCCATCAATCACTTTTCACCCCCCGCCTTCCTATCATGGCCCCCGCCAAGCCATGAGGAAGACGACCATGTCAGAGACCTTCACCAAGGGCATGGCCAGGAATATCTACTTCGGAGGGAGCGTGTTCTTCTTCCTGATTTTCCTGGCCCTGACCTACCACACCGAACAAACCTTTCCCGCCCGCAGCAACGTCGACCAGCTGACTGAATCGGTGGTGCGCGGCAAAGGGGTGTGGGAGCGCAACAACTGCGTTGGCTGCCACACCCTGTTGGGCGAGGGCGCCTACTTTGCGCCGGAGTTGGGCAATGTGTTCCAGCGCCGGGGCGGTGAGGAAGGGTTCAAGCCGTTCCTGCACGCCTGGATGAAGATGCAACCCCTGGGCGTGCCAGGGCGCCGGGCCATGCCGCAATTCAACCTCAGTGACCAGGAGGTGGACGATATGGCCGAGTTCCTCAAGTGGAGCTCGAAGATCGACACCAATAACTGGCCACCGAACAAGGAGGGCTGAGCCATGCGCAGCGCCAATCCCTATCTGAAATTCCAATCCCAGGCCGTGGCCAAACCCTACTTTGTGTTTGCCCTGATGCTGTTTGTCGGCCAGGTACTGTTCGGCCTGGTCATGGGCCTGCAATACGTGGTGGGCGACTTTCTGTTCCCGCTGATCCCGTTCAACGTGGCTCGGATGGTCCACACCAACCTGCTGATCGTCTGGCTGTTGTTCGGCTTCATGGGCGCCGCCTATTACCTGGTGCCCGAGGAGGCGGACCGCGAGCTGCACAGTCCGAAACTGGCGATCCTGTTGTTCTGGGTGTTTGCCGTGGCCGGGGTGCTGACCATCCTCGGCTACCTGCTGGTGCCCTATGCGGCGCTGGCCAAGCTCACCCACAACGAGCTGCTGCCCACCATGGGCCGCGAGTTCCTTGAACAGCCGACCATCACCAAGATGGGCATCGTGGTGGTCTGCCTGGGCTTTCTCTACAACATCGGCATGACCCTGCTCAAGGGCCGCAAGACCACGGTGAGCATGGTGATGATGACCGGGCTGATCGGCCTCGCCGTGTTCTTCCTGTTCTCCTTCTACAACCCCGGCAACCTGGCGCGGGACAAATTCTACTGGTGGTGGGTGGTGCACCTGTGGGTCGAAGGCGTGTGGGAATTGATCATGGGCTCGATGCTGGCGTTCGTGCTGATAAAGGTCACCGGTGTGGACCGCGAAGTGGTGGAGAAGTGGCTGTACGTGATTATCGCCATGGCGCTCATCACCGGGATCATCGGCACCGGGCACCACTTCTTCTGGATCGGCGCGCCGCAAGTGTGGCTGTGGGTTGGCTCGATCTTCTCGGCGCTGGAGCCGCTGCCGTTCCTGGCGATGGTGATGTTCGCCTTTACCATGGTCAAACGCCGGCGCCGCGAGCACCCCAACCGCGCCGCGACGTTGTGGGCCAAGGGCACCACGGTGACAGCGTTCTTCGGCGCCGGGGTCTGGGGCTTCCTGCACACCTTGGCACCGGTCAACTTCTACACCCACGGCACCCAGCTCACGGCGGCCCACGGGCACCTGGCGTTCTTCGGTGCCTACGCCATGATCGTGATGACCTTGATTAGCTACGCCATGCCGCGCCTGCGTGGCCTCGGTGAAGCGCCGGATGCACGCGCGCAGACCATTGAGGTCTGGGGCTTCTGGCTGATGGTGGTGTCGATGGTGATGATTACCCTGTTCCTCACCGCCGCCGGCGTGGTGCAGGTGTGGCTGCAGCGTTGGCCGGTGGACGGCGTGGCGCTGCCCTTCATGGCCACGGTGGAGCATCTGAACACGTTGTTCTGGGCGCGGTTGGCCAGCGGCGTGGTGTTCCTGCTGGGGCTGCTCTGCTACCTGTACAGCTTCCGGCACCGGCGCACGGTGGTCGGTGAACCGGTGCCGAGTGTGAACTGATCGTTAATCCCCAAGAGGGCGGCCCGGCGGGTACAGCGGGCCGTTTTACGTTTGGAGCAATGCCCATGGCCTTTACCCTGGAGCTGGAAGAGTGGGTCGGCAGTGCCTGGCACCGCTTTATCACCCGCCGTGCGAGCGTGGATTTCCCCGCCGCGCCGGTGGACCTGCGCGACCGCCAACGCAGCCTGGCGCTGCTGTTTCGCGCCCTCGGCGGCGCGGGCGGCATCGCCCTGGAGGCGGCGGGCGAACGCGACCTGCTGCTGCGCCGCAACCTGCTGATGCGCATCGCCGGCACCTGCAAACAGGCGCCGCTGGCTTGCTGCGACGGCAACCGCTTGCGCCTGCCGTCGCGCCTGGCGGTGTTCCCCCACGCCGCCCTCAACCAGGAGCTCTACCGCTGGCTGGCGCTGCTCGCCGCACAGTCCGGCCCGATGACCCATTGGGCGCGGGACAACCAGCGCTGGACCTGGCTGCTGCTGCAACGCTATCCCGCCATTGCCCCCAGCTACCGCCGCCTGGTCGATGCCCATCTCGCCCTGCGCCCCGACCCTGCCAGCCTGCGCCCCGCCGAAGCGGCGTTGGAAAAAGCCTTGCGCAAGGCCCTGCGCGAACCCGGCAGCGTGCGCCACTTGCCGCGCAGTGAACGTGCGCCCTGGCCGTTGCCGTTATGGCTGTACCCGCCGCTGCACCTGGACACGCCGCAAAGCGCCGACCTCTTTGATGAAGGCGACGACCTCGCCGCCCAGTCCGGTGAGCAACAGGGTGCGCCCAAACGCGCCTCGCGCCTGGACGACCAACGTCGCGACGGTGGCCTGCTGGTGGTCCGCCTGGAAAACCTGTTCAGCTGGACCGAACACGTCGACCTCGACCGCTGGACCGACGACGGCCACGACCCGGACGCCGCGCGCGTCGCCGAAGACCTCGACCAGTTGAGCCTGTCGCGCCAACGCGTGCGCAAGAGCGGCGGCCTGAAACTGCACCTCGACCTGCCGCCCGCCGACGTCGATGACATCCCCCTCGGCGAAGGCATCAAGCTGCCCGAATGGGACTATCGCCAACAGCGCCTGCAAGACGCCTTCGTCAACCTGCAACTGATGCAGCCACGCGACGCTGCACCGCAACCGCTGCCGCCACGCCTGCAAGCCCAGGCCCAGCGCCTGCGGCGCCAGTTCCAGTTGCTGCGCACCGACCGCCAATGGCAGCGCCAGCAACCCCAGGGCAGCGAACTCGACCTGCAAGCCTGGCTGGATTTTCATGTGCAGCGCCAGCACGCGGCCTGTGCCGAGCGCGGCCTGTTCATGGAGCAGCGTCACCGCCAGCGCGACCTCGCGTGCCTGCTGCTGGCGGACCTGTCGATGTCTACCGACGCCCATCTGAACGACACGCAAAAAGTCATCGACGTGATCCGTGACAGCCTGCTGCTGTTCGGTGAAAGCCTGGCCGGCGCCGGGGACCGGTTTGCGTTGTATGGGTTTTCGTCCCTGCGCCGGCATCAGGTGCGCTTGCAGGTGCTCAAGTCCTTCCAGCAACCCTACGACGACCGCATACGCGGCGCGATCCAGGGCCTCAAGCCGGGTTATTACACACGCATGGGCGCCGCGATCCGCCAGGCCACCCAGCTGTTGGGCGCCTGCCCGCAACGGCGCAAGCTGCTGTTGCTGCTCACCGATGGCAAGCCCAATGACCTGGACCTGTACGAGGGCCGCTATGGCGTCGAAGACACCCGCCAGGCGGTGCTGCAGGCGCGGCGCGCGGGCTTGATCCCGTTCTGCATCACCATCGACAAACAGGCCGGTGACTACCTGCCGTACATGTTTGGCGCGAATGGCTTCACCCTGATCCGCCAGCCGCAGCAGTTGCCGCAGCGCTTGCCGCAGCTGTACCGGCAGTTGACCGAAGGTCAGTAAATATCCCGGGGCAACCAGAAGAACATCGCGATGCAAAACAGCAGCAGCCCCAGGCAAAACCACTGGAAGCGGCTCAGCCGCCGGGCCTGCTTGCTGGCCTCGGACGCCGGCAGCGGCATGGCGCAGTGCTCGCAGGTGTCGCGCGCCACGGCATTGCGATGCTGGCAGTAGAGGCAGGTTTTCACTCGAATTGCTCCAGGCGCGAACGGTCGAGAATGGCGATATGGCGACCTTCCTGGGTGATGATTTTTTCATCGATCAGGCGCCGGATAATCCGCGAGAACGTCTCCGGCTGAATCGACAAGTGCCCGGCAATCAACTGCTTGGCCATGGGCAGTTCAAAGCGCGTCTCGGTGTTCTGCAGGCGCACCAGTTGCGTGAGCAGGTAGCGCACCACGCGGTGGGTGGCGTTTTTCAGCGACAACGTCTCGATCTCATTGACCCGCTGGTGCAGGCGTACGCACAGCGTGCCGAGCAAGGCAAAGGTCAGGCGGCTGTTGCTCTGCAACAGGCGCATATAGGTGGCGTTGGACAGGCGATACACCTGGGTCGGGCACACCGCTTCGGCGCACGCCACATAGTTGGGCGTGTCCATCAACATCATCGCTTCGGCAAAGGTCTGGCGTTCGCCGATCACCTCGAAGACTTTCTCCTGGCCGTCCGGCGTCAGGCGGTAGATTTTCACCGCACCGGCAATCACAAAGTAAAACGCATCGGCCGGTTCGCCCTGGCGAAACAGCGGCTCGCCCTTGTCGACATTGAGCAACTGGCTGTTGCTCATCAACTCACTCAGTTGGGCCTCGTCCATGGGCTCGAACAGGTGGTGACTGCGCAGGATCTGGTGATGGACACGATGGAGCACCATCAATACCTCGGGACACAAAGGGGAAGGGGGCTCAAGGCTAATCCGACTGCCCTTGGCGGGGCTTGATCTGCGACAAGGGCAAGACGCGGGCACAGGCGCACCATCGCCACAGAACTGAGTTGAGGAGCCGCAACATGCACGTACTGGATCGGCGCAAGGCATTGTCGATTACCCCGTTGTTTCGCCTGGCCTTCCGGCCATTTTTCCTCGGCGCGTGCCTGTTGGCGGCGCTGGCGATTCCCTTGTGGCTGCTGGCATTGGGCGGCATGACCGGCGGTTGGCAACCGGCGGGCGGGTGGCTGGCGTGGCATCGGCATGAGCTGTTGTTTGGTTTTGGAGTGGCGATCATCGCCGGCTTCCTGCTGACGGCGGTGCAGACCTGGACCGGCCGTCCCGGCCTTAGCGGTGCGCCCCTGGCTGCGCTGGCGGCGGTGTGGCTGGCGGCGCGCCTGGGTTGGTTGCTCAACGCGCCGTGGCCGGTGCTGGCGCCGCTGGAACTGAGCTTCCCGCTGGCCGTGGCCGGGGTGATGGGCTGGACGCTGTGGAAAGTGCGGCAACGGCGCAACTACCCGATTGTGCTGGTGTTGGTGCTGCTGGCGGTGGCGGATGGGCTGTCGCTGTATGACGCGGGCCTGCAACGGCAGGCCGTGCTCACCGGGTTGTGGCTGGTGGCGGCGATGATGGGCTTGATCGGCGGGCGGGTGATTCCATTTTTCACACAGCGTGGCCTGGGCCGGGTCGAGGCGGTCAAGCCATGGCCGTGGCTGGATCATCTGTTGCTCGGTGGGTCGATCCTGGTTGCGTTGTGCTACGCCACCGGGGTGGCGCTGTTCCCCAGCCTGTGGCTTGGCGCGCTGTTCGCCGTGCTGGGCCTGGGGCACCTGCTGCGTTTGGTGCGCTGGCAGGATCGTGGGCTGTGGCGGGTGCCATTGCTGTGGTCATTGCACCTGGCGTACGCCTGGCTTGCGCTAGCCTGCCTGGGCATGGCGCTGTGGCATTCCGGCGCGCCGTTGAATCCTAGTTTGGCGGTGCATGCGCTGACGGTGGGGGCCATGGGCGGCCTGATCCTGGCGATGATCGCCCGGGTCACCCTCGGCCATACCGGCCGGCCGTTGCAACCGCCACGGGGGATGGGGCTGGCTTTTGTGCTGCTGAATCTGGCCTGTGTGTGCCGGGTGTTGCTGGTGCTGGTGTGGCCGGTGGCGGCGTTGTGGTTGGCGGGGGTGTGTTGGTGTTGCGGGTTTGGGCTGTACTTGTGGCGGTATGGGCCGATGTTGTGGCGGGCGCGGGTGGATGGGCATCCGGGGTAAGTGTGGGAGCTGGCTTGCCTGCGATGGCGGTCGGTCGGTGTACATATCCGTTTCTTCGGTAACGGCTGCCTATGGTTCCGCCCTTACGGCGGGTCACTTTGGAAAAGCCCCAAAGTAACCAAAGGGCTCTTGCCCCAACACTCGGCACCTCGCCTAGGCTCGGTGTGCCCGAACGCAGGCTTGAATCCGTGGGCCGCCGCCACGCGCCATCCATGGCGCGGGGCGGCTAACCCGGCGTCCTGCCGGGTTGCCCACGGATTCAAGCCTGCGTTCGGCCAGCGTGTTTGACGGGGCAAGTAAGATCAAAAGCAAAAGCGCGGCGGCCTGAAAGCCGACCGGCATTTTTCCTGTCGATCTCGGTTAAAAATGTGGGAGCTGGCTTGCCTGCGATGCAGACACCTCGGTACATCAGGCAAACCCAGTTGATGCCATCGCAGGCAAGCCAGCTCCCACAGGGGGCCGCGCACGCTTCGTCGATCAGGTCGGCTACTAGGCCGCCTCGCTTTTGTTTTTGATCTTGGGCGCCCCGTTAAACACGCTGGCCGGAATTCGGCAGGGATTTGGGGGGTAAACCGGCAGGGATGCCGGTTTAGCCGCCCCGCGCCATGGATGGCGCGTGGCGGCGGCCCCCCAAATTCATGTCGGATTACGGGCATGCCGAGCCTAGGCGAGGCACCGAGTGTTGGGGCAAGAGCCCTTTGCTTACTTTGGGGCTTTTCCAAAGTGAGCCGCCGTAAGGGCGGAACCATAAGTAGCCGTTACCTAAATAACGGATATACACACCAACAAACCACCACCAACCCCGAGCCTTTTCGCCAAGCGGACTGCCGCTCCCCCCCGTTTGCCGTTATACTCGCCGGCTTTCAAAAGTTCGCCAACGAGTGCTGCCCGCCATGGAAATCAACCCGATCCTTAACACCATCAAGGACCTGTCCGAGCGCTCCGAAACTATTCGGGGGTATCTTTGACTACGATCAAAAGCATGAGCGTCTGACCGAAGTCAATCGCGAGCTTGAAGATCCTGCTGTCTGGAACAAACCTGAATACGCCCAGGAACTGGGCCGCGAGCGCGCTGCGCTGGCGCAGATCGTCGATACCCTCGACGAACTGAACACCGGTCTGGCCGATTGCCGTGACCTGCTGGACATGGCCGTCGAAGAAAACGACGAAGGCGCAGTGGGCGATGTCGTCGCCGAGCTGGCCCGTCTCGAGGAAAACCTCGCCAAACTCGAATTCCGCCGCATGTTCAGCCACGAGATGGACCCGAACAACGCCTACCTGGATATCCAGGCCGGTTCCGGTGGCACCGAGGCCCAGGACTGGGCCAACATCCTGCTGCGCATGTACCTGCGCTGGGCCGACAAGCGCGGTTTCGAAGCGACCATCATGGAACTGTCCGCCGGTGAAGTCGCCGGTATCAAGGGCGCGACCGTGCATATCAAGGGTGAATACGCCTTTGGCTGGTTGCGGACCGAGATCGGCGTGCACCGCCTGGTGCGCAAGAGCCCGTTCGACTCCGGCAACCGTCGCCACACCTCGTTCAGCGCGGTGTTCGTCTCGCCAGAGATCGACGACAAGGTCGAGATCGAGATCAACCCGGCCGACCTGCGCATCGACACCTACCGCTCCTCCGGTGCCGGTGGCCAGCACGTAAACACCACCGACTCGGCCGTACGTATCACCCACGTACCGACCAACACCGTGGTCAGCTGCCAGAACGAACGTTCCCAGCACGCCAACAAAGACACCGCCATGAAAATGCTGCGGGCCAAGTTGTACGAGCAGGAAATGCAGAAGCGCAACGCCGCTTCCCAGGCGCTGGAAGACACCAAGTCGGACATCGGCTGGGGTCACCAGATCCGTTCCTATGTGCTCGATGCGTCGCGGATCAAGGATCTGCGCACCAACATCGAACGCAGCGACTGCGACAAGGTGCTCGATGGCGACATCGACGAGTATCTGGAAGCGAGCCTGAAATCAGGCCTGTAACACCCTAATTCTGTGATGGAAGATTTAAAGACATGAGCGACCAACAACTCGACCCGCAAGCCCTGCAACAGGAAGAAAACTCCCTGATCGCCCTGCGCAAGGAAAAGCTTGCTGCCGAGCGCGCCAAGGGCAATGCCTTCCCCAACGACTTCCGTCGCGAAAACTACTGCGATGCGTTGCAGAAGCAATACGCCGACAAGACCAAGGAAGAGCTGGCAGAGGCTGCGATCCCGGTCAAGGTGGCAGGTCGCATCATGCTCAACCGTGGCTCCTTCATGGTGATCCAGGACATGACCGGGCGCATCCAGGTCTACGTCAACCGTAAAACCCTGTCGGAAGAAACCCTGGCCGCGGTGAAAACCTGGGACATGGGCGACATCATTGCTGCCGAAGGCACCCTGGCCCGTTCGGGCAAGGGCGACCTGTACGTTGAAATGACCAATGTGCGCCTGTTGACCAAGTCCCTGCGCCCACTGCCAGACAAGCACCACGGCCTGACCGACACCGAACAACGCTACCGCCAACGCTACGTTGACCTGATCGTCAACGAAGACGTGCGCCACACTTTCCGTGTGCGTTCGCAAGTGATCGCGCACATCCGCAGCTTCCTGATGGCGCGTGACTTCCTCGAAGTCGAAACGCCGATGCTGCAAACCATCCCCGGTGGTGCCGCGGCCAAGCCGTTCGAAACCCACCACAATGCGCTGGACATGGAAATGTTCCTGCGTATCGCGCCGGAGTTGTACCTCAAGCGCCTGGTGGTTGGCGGTTTCGAGAAAGTGTTCGAGATCAACCGCAACTTCCGTAACGAAGGCGTTTCGACCCGTCACAACCCAGAATTCACCATGTTGGAGTTCTACCAGGCCTACGCCGACTACGAAGACAACATGGACCTGACCGAAGAACTGTTCCGCGAGCTGGCGCAGCTGGTCCTGGGCAGCACCGACGTGCCGTACGGCGACAAGGTGTTCCACTTCGGCGAGCCGTTCGTGCGTCTGTCGGTGTTCGATTCGATCCTCAAGTACAACCCTGAGCTGACCGCTGACGACCTGACCGACATCGACAAGGCCCGCGCCATCGCCAAGAAAGCCGGGGCCAAGGTGCTCGGCTTCGAAGGCCTGGGCAAGCTGCAGGTGATGATTTTCGAAGAACTGGTGGAGCACAAGCTGGAACAGCCGCACTTCATTACCCAGTACCCGTTCGAAGTGTCGCCGCTGGCCCGTCGCAACGATGACAACCCGAACGTCACTGACCGTTTCGAGCTGTTCATCGGCGGCCGTGAAATCGCCAACGCCTACTCCGAGTTGAATGACGCGGAAGACCAGGCCGAGCGCTTCATGGCCCAGGTGGCCGACAAGGACGCCGGCGACGACGAAGCCATGCACTACGACGCCGACTTCGTTCGCGCCCTGGAGTACGGCATGCCGCCGACCGCTGGTGAAGGTATCGGCATCGACCGCCTGGTGATGTTGTTGACCAACTCGCCGTCGATCCGCGATGTGATCTTGTTCCCGCACATGCGGCCACAAGCGTAAGCGAAGCGAAATCCGAAGCCGCCTTTTATAAGGCGGCTTTTTTATGTGGCGTATTTAAGCGTCAAGCAAATAGCGCCAGGTTTTGATCTATTCAAGGATGTATGTGGTGAACCGCGTTATGGCTCAAGAAGGCGCCGCCGGCATTGCTGCTGCCGTGGCGGAAAGTGTCCAGTACCAGGGCCGCAAGGCCAGTCGCCGGGGCAGCGAGCAGCGTCGGCAAGACATTCTCGATGCGGCCATGCGCATCGTCGTGCGTGATGGCGTACGTGGCGTTCGCCATCGCGCCGTGGCGGCGGAGGCCGGCGTGCCGCTGTCGGCCACCACCTACTATTTCAAGGATATCGATGACCTGCTCACCGATACCTTCGCCCAATACGTCGAACGCAGCGCGGCGTTCATGGGCAAGCTGTGGGTGCGCAACGAAGGCTTGCTGCGGGAGATGGTCGCTTATGGCGATGGCAGCCCGCAGTCGCGCTCGCAACTGGCCGATGACATCGCCCGGCTGACGGCCGACTACGTGATGCGCCAACTGACCAACCGTCGTGAACACTTGATGGCCGAGCAGGCGTTTCGCCAGGAAGCCCTGCTGAACCCGCGCCTGGCCGAGTTGGTGCGCTCCCACCAGCAGATCCTGTTGCAGGGCACCGGGCAGTTTTTCCAGGTCTTGGGTTCGCGCGAGCCGCAGCAGGATGCCAAGGTGTTGACGGCTATCATCGGTCGGATGGAGTATCAGGGCCTGCTCGGCAGCGCAGACAGCCTGACCGGTGAAGAGATGCTTGAGATCCTCAAACGCTACATGCATTTGGTGTTGGCGTCGGTCTGACGTAGGCTGCTGGGGCACATAACGTTTATAGAGGAAGTTCCAGGTGGACGATTACCAGCAGACGATACGCACCTTGTCTGATCGCATTGTGCTGGCGCAAACACCGATTCGCGTCCTCGACGCCGTGAAGTGGGACGACAGCATTCGCCAGGGGTTCCTCAAGGCCAAGGGCAAGGAAATGCCGGCCGTCAGCCGTGACTATTACCTCAACCGGCCACTGTCGTTCGATTCCAGCGCGGTGAAACTGGAGTTCCAGAACATCGAGCGCGACATCACCCGTCGCCTCGGCCAGTTCAGCCCGGTGGGGCAGATCATGCGCCGCATGTGCCGCGAATACCGCATGGTGGTGCGCATGCTCGAAGCGCGTGGCACCGAAGACTTCGGCCTGATCTCCCAGGAACTCTACGGCGCCGCCTCCGATGCGTTCCACGCCGGTGACCCGACCCTGGCCGACCTCGGCCTGATGCTCTCCGACTACCTGAACAATATCGACGGCCGTGGCGACTTGAAGGATGAGGCCAAGACCCTCACCGCCAAGGACGCCGTCGCCCTGCTGCAAACCCGGCTGAACAAGGTGTTTGGCGAGGCCGAGGAAACCATCCGCGTGTTCGAGTCCGACGGCATCGTCGCCGACGCGGCGGCGGGCGCCGACTACATCAAGATCCGCGCCGACGCGATGTTCAACGACCGCGACGTGCGCGCCCTGGAAGTGCATGAAGGCCTGGTGCACGTCGGCACCACCCTCAACGGCCAGAACCAGCCGATCTGCACCTTCCTGTCCAAGGGCCCGCCGTCGTCCACCGTGACCCAGGAAGGCCTGGCGATCCTGATGGAGATCATCACCTTCGCCTCCTACCCCAGCCGCCTGCGCAAGTTGACCAACCGCACGCGCGCCATCCACATGGTGGAGGAGGGCGCCGACTTTTTGCAGGTGTTCGAGTTCTTCCGTGAGCAAGGCTTTGAAATGGCCGAAAGCTACGGCAACGCCAGTCGCGTATTCCGTGGCTCGGTGCCGACGGGTCTGCCGTTTACCAAGGATCTGTCCTACCTCAAGGGCTTTATCATGGTCTACAACTACATCCAGCTGGCCGTGCGCAAAGGCAAGCTGGAACAAGTGCCGCTGCTGTTTTGCGGCAAGACCACCCTGGAAGACATGCGCACCCTGCGCCAATTGGTCGATGAAGGCCTGGTGGTGCCGCCGAAGTATTTGCCGGAGCAGTTCCGCGACATGAACGCGCTGGCGGCGTGGATGTGCTTCTCCAACTTCCTCAACCACTTGAGCCTGGATCGGATCGAGGCGGATTACTCGAATATCTTGTAGAGCATGTAACTGACGAAACCGGATCAAAAATGTGGGAGCGGGCTTGCTCGCGAAAGCGGTGTATCAGGCACGGATATCTTGACTGACCC
>NZ_JANLGL010000359.1:0-3582 GCF_024655625.1 Pseudomonas sp. 18.1.10 | reverse complement strand
AGCCCGCTCCCACATTTGACCGTGTTCCAACATTTGAAATGCGGTCGAATGTGGGAGCGGGCTTGCTCGCGAAGAGGCCGGACCAAACAACAAAAATTTATGCACTCAACAACCGGTAACCCACCCCCGCCTCCGTCACAATAAACCGCGGCTGCGTCGGATCATCCGCCAGCTTCTGCCGCAAATGCCCCACCACAATGCGCAAATAATGGCTGTCTTCGATATGGGTCGGCCCCCAGATATCCTTGAGCAATTGCTGCTGGGTAATCACCCGCCCCGGATGCCGCGCCAGTTGCGCCAGCACCGCGTATTCCTTGCGCGTCAGGGCGACTTCGACGCCGTCCAGCAGCACGCGGCGGTAGGCCAGGTCCACGGTCAGCGGGCCGAAACACAGCGCCGCTTCCTGGGCCTCCCCCGCCGGCGCCTGGCGCAGCAGCGCACGCACGCGGGCGAGAAATTCCTGGATGCCGAAGGGCTTGGTCACATAGTCATTGGCGCCGCCGTCCAGGGCTTCGACTTTCTGCCCCTCGCTGGCGCGCACCGACAGCACCAGGACCGGCACCGTGGACCACTCGCGAAATTCGCGCAGCACTTGCTGGCCATCCATGTCCGGCAGGCCGAGGTCGAGCACCAGCAGGTCCGGCTTGCTCAGTGCCGCCTGGGCCAGGCCTTCGTTGCCGGTGCCGGCCTCGATCACCTTGTAGCCCTGGGAAGCCAGGCTGATGCGCAGGAATTTGCGGATCTGCGGTTCGTCATCAATGACCAAAATCGTCGCGGTCTGGCTCATGGTGTCCAATCAGAATCGGGAGAGAAAACAGGGTAGCTCATGCCTCGCGCTCCAGGCCAGGCTGGGTCGGCAACGGCAGGAACAGGGTGATGCAGGTACCGCGGCCATCGATGCCATCGGCCACGCCGATATGCCCGCCGTGGGCACCGACCATGCCCTGGCAGATCGCCAGGCCAAGGCCGGTGCCCTGCCCGCCGCGATCGCCACGGGCGGCGGTGTAGAACATGTCGAAAATCTTCGCACGTTCGTCCTCGGGGATGCCGGGGCCTTCGTCGGCGACGGCAAAAAACAGCTGGTTATCCGCCACCCCCGCGCTCAAGTGCAAACGCCCATGGGCCGGCGAAAAGCGCGCGGCGTTTTCCAGCACATTGACCAATGCCTGCTCGATCAGCGCCGCGTGCACATACAGCAATGGCAACTGTGCCGGCACCTCGGTGTGCACCTGCAGCGGCGCAAGCACCGCGCGCAAGCGGCCGAGGGCGCTGCCGACGATATCGCCGGGCGAGACCCAGTCCCGC
Source organism: Pseudomonas sp. 18.1.10 (assembly GCF_024655625.1). Lineage (NCBI taxonomy): Bacteria > Pseudomonadati > Pseudomonadota > Gammaproteobacteria > Pseudomonadales > Pseudomonadaceae > Pseudomonas > Pseudomonas sp. 18.1.10. Next base: position 2,277 of record NZ_JANLGL010000359.1, on the reverse strand, counting down.
GCCAGCTTCAACGCACCGTGGCCCAGGCGCGTCATGTCCAGCAGGTTCTGGATGTAACGGTCGAGGCGCTCGGCTTCATCGCGAGTCCCTTCCAGCAATTCGCGACGGTCCTCCAGGGGGATGGCCTCACCAAGGGCCAGCAGGCTGTCGATGCTGCCGCGCATGGAGGTCAGCGGCGTGCGCAAATCGTGGGACACCGAGGCGAGCAAGGCGCTGCGCAGTTGCTCGGTTTCGCCGTGCAGGCGTGCCGATTCCAACTCCTGCGCCAGTTGCGCACGGGCCAGGGCTTGCGCCAGCGGCTGGCTCAAGGCCGTGAGCAGGCGGCGGCGCTGGCCGCTCAATTCCAGGCCCGGCTTGGGGCTCACGCCGAGCAAGCCCAGCGGCCCTTCTTCAGCGGATAACGGCCACCACCACCAACGCCCAAGCGGCAAGGTGCCGGTGCCCATGCCGGCCGGTTGATCGTGCTGCCAGGCCCAGTCCGCAGCGGCGCGCTCGCCTTCGGTGAGGGTCAGCGGGCCACCGGTTTCGATCGTCCACCCCCCCTGGCCATCGCGATTGACCAGGCACAGGTCGAGGTCGCTCCAGCCTTCCAGGTGATGGGCCGCCGCGCTGATGACCGCCTGGCGGTCGGTGGCGGCGGTGAGTTTGCGCGACAGGTCGAGCAACTCGCTGGTTTCTTCCTGGGTGTCGCGCAGCGCCTGCAACTGCCGGCGTTGGCGCGCAGCGAGGTTGCCGGTGAGCGCCGCCATCAGCAGGAAGAACAGCAAGGTCAGCACGTCTTCTTCACGCTGGATCGCGAAGGAGAAGTTCGGCGGGATAAACAGGAAGTCGTAGGTCATGAACGACAACGCCGCACACACCAGCGACGGGCCCAGGCTGCTGCGCACGGCTACCAGCAGCACCGCCGCGAGGAACACCAGCGAGATATTCGGCAACGGCAACACGCTGGACACCGCCCAGGCCACCGCCGCCGCGACGACGGTTGCCACCACCGCCAGGCCGTAGTCGAACCACACCAGCCCACGCACATCCGGCAGGCGCGGCGGTGCGGGGATGTCGTCGCTGTCGAGGACGTTGATTTCCAACCCACGGGCATTGCGCAACAGGCGCGCCGCCAGCCCGCCACCGAACACCCGACGGCGCCAGCGCATGCGCGACTGCCCCACCAGCAGCAGGCTGGCACGGCGTTCGGCGGCGTGCTGGATCAGGGTCTTGGCCACCTCCCCGGCGCGCAGCAACACCACTTCGCCGCCCAGGCGTTCGGCCAGTTGCTGGGCGTTCTGCAGGCGCAGGCGCGATTGCTCATCCCGCGCGCCGCTGTTATCGATATGCACCAGGCTCCACGGCAAATGCCGACGCTGGGCGACACGGCTGGCATGCCGCACCAGGCGTTCGGCCTGGGCATCGCCATCCACGCCCACCAGCAGGCGCCCGCGCACCGCCGGCGCGGCTTGGCCGAGCTGCCGGTAGCCTTGGGCCAAGTCGTCATCGACGTGGGCGGCGGCGGTCTGCATCGCCAGCTCGCGCAGGGCCATCAGGTTGGTCTGGGTGAAAAACGCATCGATGGCCGCGCGGGCCTGTTCCGGCACATACACCTTGCCGTCGCGCAGGCGTTCCAGCAGCTCGCGCGATGGCAGGTCGATCAGCAGCAGTTCGTCGGCCTCTTGCAGCACCCAGTCCGGCAGGGTTTCGCGCACTTGCACGCCGGTGATGCCGCGCACTTGGTCGTTGAGGCTTTCCAGGTGCTGGACGTTGACCGTGGTGAACACGTTGATGCCCGCGGCGAGCAGTTCCTGGATGTCTTGCCAGCGCTTTTCATGCCGGCTGCCGGGGGCGTTGCTGTGGGCCAGTTCGTCCACCAGCACCAGCTTGGGCTTGGCGGCGAGCAGGCCGTCGAGGTCCATTTCTTCGAGCATCACGCCACGGTATTCGCTGCGCAACAGCGGTTGCTGCGGCAGGCCGCTGAGCAGGGCTTCGGTTTCGGCGCGGCCGTGGGTCTCGACCACGCCGGCGATCAACTTCACCCCCTGGCGCAACTGGGTGTGGGCGGCCTGGAGCATGGCGTAGGTCTTGCCCACGCCCGGCGCGGCGCCGAGGAAGACTTTGAGCCGGCCACGGCCGTTGCGGGGCAGATCGGCTAGCAGGGCATCGGCGCGGCCGGAGTCGCTCATGCGGGGGGTTCCTTCAGGTAATCAAGTATTCAAGGCCACTGAAGATCCAATGTGGGAGCGGGCTTGCTCGCGAAGGCGGTGGTTCAGTTGAAATACCTGTGACTGA
>NZ_JANLGL010000358.1:0-3597 GCF_024655625.1 Pseudomonas sp. 18.1.10 | reverse complement strand
GCGGTGTATCAGACACAGATATTTTGGCTGACCCACCGCATTCGCGAGCAAGCCCGCTCCCACATTTTTAACCGAGTTTTAACAGTGGCGCTTCAGGGTTTCACTGGGCAGCTCTTTGAACAGTGCCCGGTAGCTGTTGGAAAACCGCCCCAAATGCCAAAACGACCAGTTCATCGCCACCTCCGCCACGGTGGTATCGCCGCCGCTCAACAACTCCCGCCGCGCCCCATTCAAGCGGCGCAACCTCAACCACTGCGCCGGGCTCATCCCGGTGTAGGTCTTGAAGCCTTGCTGCAACTGGCGCAACGGCACCCCGGCAATCTGCGCCAGTTCCAGCAGGTTGACGGTCTCGTCCGGTGTATCCGCCGCCCATTCCCCGATACGTGCCATCAAGCGGCGTGCTTCACTGCGTTTTTGCAGTGAGCTGCGGTCCAGGCCCACGCAGGCGTTATCGAGGATAAACAGGCAGTCGTCGAGCAGTTGCTGGGTGAGGCTGACGGGGTCGATCACGGTGGCCATTCGCGTCAGCGTGCCACTGAGCCAGCGGGTGAACAGGGCATTTTGCCGGCCGCTCAGCGGGGCCATGAACAGGCCTTCCAGCTTCGCCATATCCAAGCCCTGGCGCTGCACGAATTGCGGGCCGAACACCACGGCCACTTCGCGGTAGTTTTCCGGGGTGATCCAGGTGTTGCGGCTTTCGCCGTTGAGCAGGTACAGCGCGTTGTCGCTGCCATCGAAACAGAACGCCAACGAGCCCGGCGGCGCATTGAAATGCTGCTCCACCCGCGTGTTCATGCACTCTTCGTACACCTCTACGCCTTGCAGGTCGAGGTAGCGGATCTGCCCGGCAAAATGCCCCGGGGACATCTGCTGGTACTGCTGCACCCAACCGGGGGTGGCACTGCATTGGGCGGCTACATCACCGGTGGTGAAGGCCTGGACGCGAGAGGCGGTTGCCTGGGTCATGGGAGATCCGCGCGCACTCTATTGGTGCGCTGTGGTTCGTGCAAAGTGGATAGATGTCGATCTGTAGGAGGGCCAAGATAGACCTCCATGTGCCGGGAGTACAAGCCGGCGCACGTACCCTGCGGTCGAGCGTCTAAAAATCCATAAAAGGGGTGTCGATATGCGTCTTGTGAACACGCTTCTCCCGCTGGCCCTGGTGGCCGCCTTCAGCAGCACCAGCCAGGCGGCGCCGACGGTCAGTATCTACAACTGGACTGACTACATCGGCGATGCCACCTTGACCGACTTCCAGGCCAAGACCGGGATCAAGCCGATCTACGACGTGTTCGACTCCAACGAGACCCTGGAGGGCAAGCTGCTCGCCGGGCGCACCGGGTATGACGTGGTGGTGCCGTCCAACCACTTCCTCGCGCGCCAGGTGAAGGCCGGCGCGTTCCTCAAGCTGGACCGCGCGCAACTGCCCAACTTCAAGAACCTCGACCCCAAACTGCTGGCGCTGCTGGAGAAAAACGACCCGGGCAATGCCCACTCCGTGCCCTATTTGTGGGGCACCAACGGCATCGGCTACAACGTCGACCTGAGGTGATCGCCAAGGTCAGCGCCTCGGTGGGCTACGCCAACGCGAACCCGGCGGCCAAGGCCTTCATGGACCCGGAGCTGGTGAACAACCCCGAGGTGTACCCGTCCCAGGACGTGCTCGACAAACTCTACATCTCCACCACGCCGACCCCGGCGACCATGCGCCTGATGACCCGCGCCTGGAGCAAAGTGAAGACCAATAAATGATCCCAACCAGTGACCACGCCCCGTCGTACTACCGCGCTTCGGCGCATGCCATGCCCGAGCGCCCGGCGTTGGGCGGCGACCTGAGCGCCGATGTGTGCGTGATCGGCGGTGGATTCACCGGCGTGAACACCGCCATCGAGCTGGCCCAGCGCGGGCTCTCGGTGATCCTGCTGGAGGCCCGGCGCATTGGCTGGGGCGCCAGCGGGCGCAATGGCGGGCAGTTGATTCGCGGCATTGGCCACGATGTGTCGGGGTTCGCCAAGCACGTGGGCGAGGAGGGCGTGCGCTACCTGGAGCGGGCCGGGATCGAGTCGGTGGCGCTGGTGGGGGAGCGTATCCGCGAGCATGGCATCGACTGCGATTTGCGTTGGGGGGTTTGTGAACTGGCGAATACGTCGGCGCAATTCGCTGCATTCAAGGGGGAACAGGAACATCTGGCGGCGATGGGATATGCCCATGAAACCCGCCTCGTCGGTGCAGAGGATATGCCGCAGATCGTGGGTTCGACGGTGTATGCCGGCGGCCTGGTGGACATGGGCTCCGGCCATCTGCATCCACTGAACCTGGTATTGGGTGAAGCGCAGGTGGCTGAATCCCTGGGCGTGCGGATTTTCGAGCACACCGAAGTGCTGGAGCTGATCCATGGCGATACCGTGCAGGTGCGCTGCTCCGGTGGCACGGTGCGCGCCACTAGCCTGGTGCTGGCGTGCAATGCGCACCTTGAAGAACTGGAACCACGCTTGAGCGGCAAGGTGCTGCCAGCGGGCAGCTACATCATCGCCACCGAGCCGTTGCCGCAGGCATTAGCGAATGAACTGATCCCGCAGAACCTGGCGCTGTGCGACCAGAAAGTCGGCCTGGATTACTACCGCCTGTCTGCCGACCGCCGCCTGTTGTTTGGCGGCGCCTGTCATTATTCAGGGCGTGATCCGGCCGATATCGCCGCGTATATGCAGCCGAAAATGCTTAAGGTATTCCCGCAGTTGGCAGGCACCGCCATCGCCTTCCAGTGGGGCGGCAAGATCGGCATCACCGCCAACCGTTTCCCTCAGGTGGGGCGCTTGCAGCAGTACCCCAACGTGTTCTACGCCCAGGGTTACTCGGGTCACGGCTTGAACGTGACCCACTGGTGCGCACGCCTGTTGGCCGAGGCGATACATACCGGGCACAGCCAGGGCCTGGATATTTTCAGCCAGGTGCCGCACATGACGTTTCCCGGCGGCAAGGTGTTGCGCTCGCCGCTGCTGGCGTTGGGGATGTTGTGGTATCGGGTGCGGGAGTTGATGCATTGAAGCGCCGGGCGTGGCAGGCTGGGCGACGTTTCCCTATGACTTTTGGAGATTCAACGTGCCAACAGCATCCGCAGTAATTGAAATCCCGGTATCCGCCGACAAGGTCTGGGCATTGGTCGGCGGCTTCAACGACTTGCCGAAATGGCTGCCGCTGATCGCCAAGAGCGAGCCGAGTGAAGGCGGGCGCCTGCGTCACCTGACGACCGCCGACGGTGGCGAGATCGTCGAGCGTTTGCAGACCTTTGACAACGTGGCGCGCACCTACAGCTACACCATTGAGCAATCACCGTTTCCGGTGAGTGCCTACCTGGCGACGTTGCAGGTTGAAGCGTTGACGGATGCGTCGGCGAAGGTGACGTGGTCGGGAGTGTTCACGCCGGTGGAGAGTGTGACGGATGCGGCGGTGGAAGAGCTGTTTGCCGGGGTCTACAAAGGTGGGGTTGAGGCGTTGCGGGCGAATTTCTGACCTGATCTAACTGGCGCTGCAAGACCAATGTGGGAGCGGGCTTGCTCGCGAATGCGGTGTGTCAGCCAAGGATAATTTCACTGGTCC
>NZ_JANLGL010000357.1:0-3599 GCF_024655625.1 Pseudomonas sp. 18.1.10 | reverse complement strand
ACAGCGCGAATACGGTGTGTCAGCCACCTGATGAGCCGACTGAACCACCGCTTTCGCGAGCAAGCCCGCTCCCACATTTTTGATTGCGGCGTTACTTAAAACGCTGCAAGAACTCGATATGCTGCCGATGCGCCGTCTCCTGCACCACCGGCGCCAACCTGACCTTCTCCCCCGGCAAACACTGCGCCAGCCGCGCCAGCGCCAACGGCGTCAACGCGCCCAGACGCGGATAACCGCCAATCGTCTGCCGATCATTGAGCAATACAATCGGCTGCCCATCCGGTGGCACCTGGATCGCCCCCAGCGGAATCCCTTCGGAAATCAGCGACGGCCCCTGGTACTGCAACGGCGTGCCCAGCAAACGCATGCCCATGCGGTCGGCACGGCTGTCCAGGGACCACTCGGTGTTGAACGCATCGAACAGGCTTTGCCCGCTGAACTGGCCGATCTGCGCGCCGACGATCACATCCAACGGTTTATCGGACCGCAGATCCTGCGCATTCAGCACCTTCATGGCGCCGCCTGTACCGGAATAGGCCAGGCGCCCGCCTTCGACCAACGCCTTGCCAAAACCCTCCACACCGCCCAGCTCCTCACGCACAACCGTGGCGCAACTGCCCAGCACCTGCGGCGCATCAAACCCGCCCGGCGCCGCCAGGTAGGCCCGCGCACCGTTGCACGGTTGGGTGAAACGCAAACGCTGGCCCTTTTGCAGGATAAAACTGCGGCCGGGGCTGATGGCTCGCTCGTCGATGTACGCGCCCAGGTCCGCGCCGGCCAGGGCCAGCAAGCAATACTCCTCGGCCTGCAGGGTGAAACCGCCCAGGGTGATTTCCACCACTGGCGCGCCCAACGGGTTGTCCAGCAGCCAGTTGGCCCAGGCCATCGACACCCAATCCAGCGCGCCGCCCTGGGTCACGCCCAGGTGGCGCACGCCAAAGCGTCCGGCGTCCTGCAACAGGCACAGCGGCGTGCTGGCTTCGATAATCAAACGGCTCATGCCTGCGCCTCCAGCGGTGTGTCGTCGCCACCTAGGCGGATGAACTCGGCGTGATCGACGGGTGCAAAGCGCACCGTGTCGCCGGGTTGCATCAGGCTGTAGCCATCGCGCTCGCGGTCGAACAGCTTGGCCGGGGTGCGGCCGATCAGGTTCCAGCCGCCGGGCGACACCACCGGATAGGCGGCGGTTTGCCGTTCGGCGATGCCGACGCTGCCGGCCGCCACACGTTTGCGCGGCGTACTCAGGCGCGGCGTGGCGAGGATTTCATCCACCAGCCCCATAAAGGCAAACCCGGGGGCGAAACCGAGGGCGAACACTTGGTATTCGTGGGCGCTGTGCTGGCGGATCACTGCATCGACACTCAAGCCGCTGCGCTGGCTGAGCACGCTCAGCTCGGGGCCGACGCTCAGGTCGTACCACACCGGCAGCACATGGCACTGGCCGCTGCCCCGGGCTTGCGGCTGCAAGTCCGTCAGGGCCTGATCGATCAATGCACGCGCCTGGGCCGGGCTCAACGCGGTGAGGTCGTAATGCACCATCAAGGTTGTGTAGGACGGCACCAGGTCCACCAACGCCGGGCCGAAACCATCGCGCAAGCGCTGGGTGGCGGCGAGCATCCACGGCATGTTGGCTTCGGCGATGGCATCAAACAGGCGCACCATCAGGCAGTCGATGGCCACTACTTCAATCCGTGGCTTCATGCGCTCTTCAAGGCCTCGCGGATGCGCTGCACGGCAGCGACCGAACTGGCGTTGTCACCGTGGACGCACAGGGTATTGGCCTGCAACACCAGCGGGCTGCCGTCGCTGGCGATCAGCGCTTCGCCACGGGAAATGGTCAGGGACTGCTGCACGATGGTTTCGGCCTCATGGTGTACGGCACCGGGCAACTGGCGCGAAACCAGGTGGCCCTTGTTGTCGTAGGCACGGTCGGCGAAGGCTTCGAACCACAGGGTCACGCCATATTCATCGCCCAAGGCCTGCGCAGCGCTGTTGTCGCGGGTCGCCAGCAGCATCAGCGGCAGGTCGCCGTACGCGGCAACGGCCTGGATCACCGCACGCAATTGCGTCGGGTTGGCCATCATGTCGTTGTACATCGCGCCGTGGGGTTTGACGTAGCTCACTCGCCCGCCCTGGGCCCGGCAGATGCCGTCGAGGGCGCCGATCTGGTAGTGCAACAGGTCCTGGATTTCCTGCGGGGTGTAGGCCATGGAGCGGCGGCCGAAACCTTGCAAATCCTGATAGGCCGGGTGTGCACCCACTTGCACACCGTGCTTGAGCGCCAGGCTGACAGTCTTGCGCATGATGCTCGGGTCGCCGGCATGGAAGCCGCAGGCGACGTTGGCGCAATCGATGAACGGCATGACCTCGGCGTCCAGACCCATCGTCCAGTTGCCAAAGCTTTCGCCGATGTCACAGTTCAATAGCAAGCGGCTCACGGTGGGCTACTCCTGTAGGCTTTATTTTTTTGTAGTGTGGGATTTTTTACACAGAACTCGCAACTTGTCCTGACCCCCCTACGACGCTTATCGTGGAATAGCTCGATTTTTGGCGCTGGCCCGGTGCGGCGTCCAACTAATAAAAACCGATCCATGCATAAGAAAAAGTTGATCCCATGAATTTGAAGTTCCTCGAAACCTTCGTCTGGGTGGCCAAGCTCAAGAGCTTTCGCCTGACCGCCGAGAAGTTGTTCACCACCCAGGCCTCGATCTCCAGCCGCATCGCGGTGCTGGAAAGCGAACTGGGGGTGAAGCTGTTTCTGCGCGACTCACGCGGCGTGAGCCTGACCCCGGAAGGCTTGAAGGTGCTCGATTATGCCGAGCAGATGATGGTGACCATGCAGGGCTTGAAGCAGTCCCTGGAAACCACCAGCAGCAAGGTCGGGCGCATCCGTATCGGCGCGATGGACACGGTGATCCACACTTGGCTCAGCCCGTTGGTGGCGGAACTGATGGACCACTTTCCGCTGGTGGAAATCGAATTAGTCGCCGATACCGCATTGAACCTCAGCGATCAGCTGCAAAAAGGCTTCCTCGACCTGATCCTGCAAACCGACCTGCTGCGCCTCGAAACCGTGCGCAGCCTGGAACTGGCCAGCCACCCCATGGCCTGGATCGTCGCCAGCCAGTCGATCTACCACCGCGACTACGCGTCCCTCGCCGAACTGGCCCAGGAACGCATCATCACCTACTCGAAAAACTCCCATCCGCACCAGGACGTGCTGAGCCTGATGCACGCCAACGGCGTGGCCGCGCCACGGATGAGCTGCGTGAATTCGGTGTCGGCGATTACCCGCTTGCTGCGCGATGGCTTCGGCATCGGCGCGCTGCCGCCAGTGCTGGTGATGGAGGAGTTGGCGCGGGGGGAATTGGTGATGTTGCCGATGGCGCAGAAACTGCCGAATCTGCAGGTGGTGGTGTCGTGGCGGGTGGGGGTGGAGTTGGTGGAGGAGATTGTCGGGCTGTGCCAGAAGGTGGTGGCCCGGTATGCCGAAGAAGTCGGCCCAGAGCGGATGCAACTGGCAAAACCCGACTAAAAATGTGGGAGCGGGCTTGCTCGCGAATGCGGTGGGTCAGTGAATAAATCTTTGACTGATACAC
>NZ_JANLGL010000356.1:0-3713 GCF_024655625.1 Pseudomonas sp. 18.1.10 | reverse complement strand
GAGCCCTGTGTGAAGGCTGATAGCGCTATCGCAGGCAAGCCAGCTCCCACAGTTGTTTTGTGGTGCTGTAAATACTGAACTGCAGGCATAAAAAAACGCCGCGTACCTTGCGATACGCGGCGTTTTTATTGCATCAACACCTTAGGCTTGAATCACCGGAATGTTGGCGCTTGCTGCGATTTTACGGAACTCGGCGATCTGGTCGAAGTTCAGGTAGCGGTAGACGTCACTGGCCATGGTGTCCAGTTTCGCTGCGTAACCCATGTACTCTTCGACGGTCGGCAGGCGACCCAGGGTGGAAGCGACTGCCGCCAACTCAGCCGAAGCCAGGTAGACGTTCGCGCCGTCACCCAGACGGTTCGGGAAGTTACGGGTCGACGTCGACACTACGGTCGAATTCGGCTCGACACGTGCCTGGTTACCCATGCACAGCGAGCAGCCCGGCATTTCCATGCGCGCGCCAGCCTTGCCGTAGATGCCGTAGTAGCCTTCTTCGGTCAGTTGGTGAGCGTCCATCTTGGTCGGCGGCGACAGCCACAGACGGGTTGGCAGCTGACCCTTGACCTGTTCCAGCAGTTTACCGGCAGCGCGGAAGTGACCGATGTTGGTCATGCACGAACCGATGAACACTTCGTCGATCTTCTCGCCGGCAACGCTCGACAGCAGACGGGCATCGTCCGGGTCGTTTGGCGCGCAGAGGATAGGCTCGTTGATTTCCGCCAGGTCGATCTCGATGATTTCGGCGTATTCCGCGTCGGCATCGGCTTCCATCAGCTCAGGGTTGGCAACCCAGGCTTCCATCGCTTGGGCGCGACGTTCCAGGGTGCGCGGGTCGCCGTAGCCTTCACCGATCATCCAGCGCAGCAGGGTGATGTTGGAGTTCAGGTACTCGGTGACGGATTCTTTCGACAGCTTGATGGTGCAACCGGCAGCCGAACGTTCAGCCGAGGCGTCGGACAGCTCGAAAGCCTGTTCCAGCGTCAGGTCGTTCAGGCCTTCGATTTCCAGGATGCGGCCGGAGAAGGCGTTCTTCTTGCCTTTCTTCTCTACGGTCAGCAGACCCGATTGGATCGCGTAGTAAGGAATGGCATGAACCAGGTCACGCAGGGTGATGCCAGGTTTCATCTTGCCTTTGAAGCGCACCAGGATCGATTCCGGCATGTCCAGTGGCATGACGCCAGTGGCTGCGGCGAACGCGACCAGGCCAGAACCGGCCGGGAACGAGATGCCCATCGGGAAGCGGGTGTGGGAGTCACCACCGGTGCCGACGGTGTCCGGCAGCAGCATGCGGTTCAGCCAGCTGTGGATGATGCCGTCGCCTGGACGCAGCGATACACCGCCACGGGTCATGATGAAGTCAGGCAGGGTGTGGTGGGTGGTCACGTCGATCGGCTTTGGATAGGCCGCGGTGTGGCAGAAGGACTGCATGACCAGATCGGTCGAGAAGCCCAGGCACGCCAGGTCTTTCAGTTCATCACGGGTCATTGGACCGGTGGTGTCCTGGGAGCCCACGGTGGTCATCTTCGGCTCGCAGTAGGTGCCAGGACGAACGCCTTTGCCTTCTGGCAGGCCGCACGCCTTGCCGACCATTTTCTGTGCCAGGGTAAAGCCTTTGCCAGTATCGACAGGGGCTTCAGGCAGCTTGAACAGGTCGGTTGGGCCCAGGCCCAGTTCGGCGCGAGCCTTGTCGGTCAGGCCACGGCCGATAATCAGCGGAATACGGCCGCCAGCGCGGACTTCGTCCAACAGCACCGGGGTCTTCATTTCGAAGGCGGTGATGATTTCGTCGCTGTTGTGTTTGCAGACTTTGCCAGCATGGGGGTACAGGTCGATCACGTCGCCCATGTTCATGTTGGTAACGTCGAATTCGATTGGCAGTGCGCCAGCATCTTCCATGGTGTTGTAGAAGATTGGAGCGATCTTGCTGCCGAAGCAGAAGCCGCCAGCGCGCTTGTTCGGCACGTAAGGGACGTCGTCGCCGAAGAACCACAGTACGGAGTTGGTGGCCGATTTACGCGACGAACCGGTACCGACCACATCGCCGACGTAGGCGATCGGGAAGCCTTGGCCGCGCATCTCTTCGATCTGCTTCATCGGGCCGGTCTTGCCTTGCTCGTCCGGCACGATGCCTTCACGCGCCATTTTCAGCATGGCCAGGGCGTGCAGCGGGATGTCCGGGCGGGACCAGGCATCTGGAGCAGGGGACAGGTCGTCGGTGTTGGTTTCGCCGGTCACCTTGAATACGCGCAGGCTGATCTTGTCGGCCAGGGTAGGGCGGTTGCGGAACCATTCGCCGTCAGCCCAGGACTGGATCACGCCTTTGGCGTGTTCGTTACCGTTCTTGGCTTTTTCGGCCACGTCGTGGAACGCGTCGAACATCAGCAGGGTGTGCTTGAGTTGGGCGGCGGCGACAGGTGCCAGTTCGGCATCGTCCAGCAGCTCGACCAGGGTCACGATGTTGTAGCCGCCTTGCATGGTGCCAAGCAGTTCAACAGCGCGCTGTTTGCTGATTAGGGGGGAAGTGGCTTCACCCTTGGCCAGGGCAGACAGGAAACCGGCCTTGACGTAGGCAGCTTCGTCAACACCAGGTGGAATGCGGTTGGTGATCAGGTCAACGAGGAATTCTTCTTCGCCAGCCGGAGGATTTTTCAGCAGCTCGACCAGGCCTGCGGTTTGTTCGGCGTTAAGCGGCTGGGGAACAATACCCAGGGCTGCACGCTCTTCGATATGTTTGCGGTAGGCTTCAAGCACAGTTATTACCCTCATCAGTGGTCCCACGGGACGCTCATCCAGAAATGAACGGCACGCATGCGCTCGGGGGCTTTTTGGGCCGCAAAGCCAGCGCTGCCGGCATTCCTCACAGAAGCTGCTTTCAAAGTTTTACGCCTGCAGAACGGGGCTGATGAGGGTTGGCGAGGGCATTGACCTACCGAGTCATTGACCATCGCCAACACCGTTCTGAAGGAACGACTGTGCTCGTGACGCTTTGAAAACAGCTTCCAGCGGATTATTGGCGCCTTACAAGGCCGGATGATTCTACGGCAAAAAAAATCTAAAGGTAAGTTGCCTAACCAAGTTTGCAGGGTGATAGAGGTTAGACAAAGGGCTAACATGGCGCATTGTTTCGCTGATTTGCGTGTTGTTGCCCATGTCCAACCAAACCATCAAGACCCCCTGCGTAGGCCTGTGCTCCACGGTCTACGGCGATCTCGTGTGCCGTGGCTGCAAGCGTTTCCACCACGAAGTGATCCAGTGGAATGGCTATAACGAGGAAGAAAAACGTGCGGTCTGGCTGCGCCTGGAGCAGTTGTTGGTGCAGGTGATGGCCGGCAAGTTGGAGGTTTTTGACCCCAAGACCCTGCGCGGGCAGCTGGAGCAGCGCAAGATTCGCTTCGTGCCGCACCAGTCGGAGTATTGCTGGGCGTACCAGTTGATTGCGCGGGGGGCGCGGGTGATCTCCAACCTGGAGGCCTATGGCATGGTGCTGTTGCCGGAGTTTCGCGACTGGGCCTTGCCGGATTTGCGTGATGCGATTGATCGGGAGTTTTTTATCCTGTCCGAGGCGCATTACCAGCGCTATATCGCGCCGGGGTTCCTGAGGGATGTGTTTTCCAACGGATAACACCTAATTCACTGTGGAGTGGGCTTGTGTGGGAGCGGGCTTGCTCGCGAATACGGTGGGTCAGGCAACATTTTTGGTACTGGCAGACCGC
>NZ_JANLGL010000355.1:0-3749 GCF_024655625.1 Pseudomonas sp. 18.1.10 | reverse complement strand
AGGATGTATTCACTGACACTCCGCATTCGCGAGCAAGCCCGCTCCCACATTTTTAGACCTCGGTTGCCTCAGGTATCGCCGCCCGCTTCTGCACATCCGCAACCAACGGAATCTCCTTACCCTCGGCATCAAACAGCTTGCCCCCCCGGAAGTAATCCCCATCGCGCAACGCGGCCACATCGTGGAAGCACAAGCTGCGCTCCGTCCCCGCCACAAACACCGATTGCTGGTCCGAGTTACCGGCGGTGAAGTGGTTGAACGCCAGGTTCAGCAAGATCGCCATGATCGCGGACGAGCTGATGCCAGAGTGGAAAATGGTGGCGAACCATGTCGGGAAGTGATCATAGAAGCTCGGTGCTGCAATCGGGATCATGCCAAAACCGATGGAAGTGGCGACAATGATAAGGTTCATGTTGTTGCGATAGTCCACCTTCGACAGCGTGCGGATACCGCTGGCCGCCACGGTGCCAAACAGCACAATGCCCGCCCCGCCCAGCACCGAGGTCGGCACCGCTGCGATCACTCGGCCCATAAAGGGCAGCAGGCCGAGGATCACCAGGAACAACCCGCCCGTTGCCACCACAAAACGACTCTTCACCCCGGTAACGGCCACCAGGCCGACGTTCTGGGCAAAGGCGCTCTGGGTGAACGAACCAAAGATCGGCGCGAACATGCTCGACAACATGTCGGCGCGCAAGCCGTTACCCAAGCGCTTGGAATCGACCTTGGTGTCGATGATCTCGCCCACCGCCAGGATATCCGCCGAGGTTTCCACCAGCGTCACCATCACCACGATGCACATGGAAATGATCGCGGCCACATGGAAGGTTGGCATGCCGAAATGGAATGGCGTAGGAAAACCGAACATTGGCCCCTGGGTCACCCCGGAGAAGTCCGCCATGCCCAGGAACACAGCAATCACGGTGCCGATCACCATCGCCAGCAGGATCGACAGGCGGGAAATGGTCGCGCTGCCGATCTTGCTCAACAGCAACACCAGCATCAGGGTCAATGCGGCCAGGCCGATGTTGGACATGCTGCCAAAATCCGCCGCGCGGCTGTTGCCGCCCATCGCCCAGCGCGCCGCAACGGGCATCAGGGTCAGGCCGATGGTGGTGATGACGATACCGGTCACCAGGGGCGGGAAGAATTTGGTTATTCGCGAGAACACCGGGGTAATCAACAGCCCGATAAACGACGCGGCCATCACCGCCCCGAGAATCGCCGGCACCCCGCCGGCGCCGTCGCTGCCGACGATCGCCACCATGGTGGCCACACCGGCAAACGACACGCCCTGCACCAACGGCAACTGACAGCCAAAGAACGGTAAACCCAAGGTTTGCAACAAGGTGGCCAGGCCACCGGCAAACAGCGACGCGGCGATCAACAGGCCGATATCCGCCGGCGACAACCCGGCTGCCTGACCGACGATCAACGGTACGGCAACGATGCCACCGTACATGGTGAGGACATGCTGCAGGCCGTAAGCCATGTTGGCGGCGACGCCTAGATTTTCATCTTCAGGCCGCTGCGGTGACGCCTTCGGGATAGTCATGGTGGGGGGATCTCTGTTTTTGTTGTGCAATCACTGTATGCAAAGGAAACACGGGATGTCCATAGAGTTGTATACAATCAATTCCACAACAGACCTGTAATCCTCGTTACAAAAATCCATTCAGCCGCCCTGTCCCGCGGCCTGAAGACCTGCGCAAAAGGACCTGAAAAAAAATGCTCAACCGCAAACTGCGCATCCACGCCCCGGCGATCTATTACTTCGACATGGTGCGGCGCTGCCATTCGATCCGCGAGGCCGCACGGCGCCTCAATGTGGCGTCGTCGGCGGTGAACCGGCAGATCCTCAAGCTCGAAGATGAGATGGGCGCGACGCTGTTTGAGCGTTTGCCGGGCGGCCTGCGTGTGACGGCGGCCGGCGAAATCCTCACGCGGCACATCACGCTGTTGTTGCAGGACGTGGAACGGGTGCGTGGTGAACTGGATGGCTTGCATGGCGTGCAGACCGGCCATGTGGAAATCGCCACGGTGGAAGGGGCCGCCGTGGAGCTGCTGCCCGCCGCCCTCAAGCGCATGCGCGAGCGTTATCCGAAGGTGACGATTGGCGTCACGGTGCAAGGCTCGCAGTCGATTCCCGGCGCGGTGGTCAATGGCCAGGCGGATTTGGGGCTGGCGTTTGCCCTGCCCCGCAGCGGCGAAATCACCCAACTGTGTGTCGGCCATTTCCGTCTTGGCGCACTGATGACACCGACCCACGCATTGGCGGGTGAAAGCCAAGTCAGCTACGGGCAGTGCTGCGAGTACGGGGTGATCCAGGCCAAGAGCGAGCTGTCGGTGCATCATCTGATCGCCCCGCTGCACAAGCGTGCCGCGCCAAACAAGGCGCTGCTGCACAGCAACTCCATGGAGTTGGCCCGGCAGTTGGCACGCCAGCAATTGGGCATTGCCTTCCAGACCCGCATCGGCATCGAGGCCGACCTGGCACGCGGCGAATTGCTGCATATCCCGTTGAGTGACCAGGGTGGAATCTTCAGCGACCTGGGCGTGTATGCGCGCAAAGACCGCGACTTGCCAGTGGCGGTGCAAGCGTTGGCGCATCTGCTGGGAGAGGAAATTGCCTTGCGCGAACGTGATGAAATGACCGCACCCCCGCGTATTTCCTGACTTCCAGGGCAGCCCGACTGCTGCCGTTTCGGCATCGGCCCAGGCGAGATTCTGTTCTTTGGCGTGCGCGATCCTTGTGTCGATACTGCGCCCGGCGACCCCTGCAAGGTCGCCATGAGCCAAACGCCAAAGGAATTAAAACAATGAAAAAGGCACTGCACGGCGCAACCGTATTGCTCACCCTCCTCGGCGGCGGGGAGGCTGTCGCGGTGGAATGGATGAACAACAGCGTAGGATTCCGCTACGGCCAACAGTTCACCAATCCGAATAACCCCGACGAATTCAGCAAGCGTATCTACAGCTTCACCCATGCCAGCGGCTACACGTACGGCAGCAACTTTCTCAACCTGGATGTGTTCCTGTCCGACAGCAGTGACCCACGCAAGGGCACCGATCACGGCGGTAGCGAGGTGTACGCGGTGTATCGGCACCAGCTTTACGCGTCACGGGTGTTCGATGTGCCGTTGGGCACGGGGCTGGTCAAGGATTACGCACTGACCCTGGGCTTCGATGCCAACCGCAATAACAACTTCGCCTCGGCGAAAAAGCGTGCGGTGGTGGTCGGCCCGACCTTGAAGTTCAACACCATCGGCGTGCTGGACCTGAGCCTGCTGTACTACAAGGAAAAGAACCACACCGGCATTCCCGGCGCGCAAGAGTCGAACCACACCTTCGACGACACCTACATGCTCAACCTGACTTGGATGCGCCCCTTCGAAATCGCCAACCACGCGGCGAAATTCCAGGGGTTCATCAACTACGTCGGCGAGAAAGGCGAGGACTACCACGGCCGCGACACTGCGCCCGAAGCGCTGGTGCGCAGTGCACTGATGGTGGCGGTGCGGCCGGGTAAAAACGTGAAGCCGAACCTGTATCTCGGTGTGGGTTACGAGTACTGGCACAACAAGTTTGGGGTGGACGGCGGCCGAGGTAGCCGCACGTCGACGCCGACGGTGAATATGGAAATCACCTTCTAGGGCATAACTGGAGAAACCGGATCCCAATGTGGGAGCGGGCTTGCCCGCGAAGGCGGTGGGTCAGTTGAACGATCTGTAGCTGACACACCGCATTCG
>NZ_JANLGL010000354.1:0-3812 GCF_024655625.1 Pseudomonas sp. 18.1.10 | reverse complement strand
TGAACCACCGCATTCGCGAGCAAGCCCGCTCCCACACAAGCCCGCTCCCACATTTAGCCTGCGTTCACTTGATTTAGTGGCCGTGGCTTCTGCCCACATGTGAAGGCTCAGCCTCACTGGCCGCCACACTCCCGCTGACCTCCAGCCGCTGCAAAATCCCGCACTGCTCCCCGCCGCCACAGCGTTGGCGCAAGTCCAGCAACTGTTCCTGCAACGCCAGCAACCCATCGATCCGCGCTTTTACATGGTGGATATGCTCGTCGATCAACGCATTCACGCTTTCGCACTGGTCCTGCGGGCTGTCGCGCAGCCCCAGCAAACTACGGATCTCTTCCAGCGTCATGTCCAAACTGCGGCAGTTGCGGATAAAGATCAGCCGCTCGGTGTGCGCCTGGGTGTACACGCGGTAGTTGGCGTCGGTACGCGCCGGAGGTGGCAGCAGGCCTTCCTTCTCGTAATAACGGATGGTTTCCACCGGGCAGTCGGTCAGTTTCGCCAGTTCGCCGATCTTCATCGCAGCAATCTCCAAATGGGTGCTTGACCCTATAGTGGCTACAGGGTCTTTACTTGGCAACAGGCACCTCTACGGACGCGACAGAATGAGCGATTCCATCCACACCCCGCATAAACACGACCACGATCACGACCACGGCGAGAAAAAACTCACGCCTGTGCATAACCACGGCGGCTCCTGCTGTTCCGGCAGCCCGGCCCCGGCCAAGGTGACGCTCAACGAAGCGCCCACCGCCGGCTCGCGCCTGAGCACGTTCCGCATCGAAGCCATGGACTGCCCCACCGAGCAGACGCTGATCCAGAACAAACTGGGCAAGCTTGCCGGTGTGCAGCAGCTGGAATTCAACCTTATCAACCGCATCCTTGGCGTCACCCACGACCTGCCGAGCACCGCGCCGATCATCGACGCCATCAAAGCCATCGGCATGCAGGCCGATCCCATCGAAGAGGGCACCCCGGCTGCCGCGCCGCCCGCGAAGAAGCACTGGTGGCCGCTGGCGTTGTCCGGCGTGGGCGCGTTGGGCGCCGAAGTGCTGCACTTCACCAACGCCGCACCGACCTGGGTGATTGCCCTGGTGGCGCTGGTGTCGATCCTCAGCGGCGGCCTCACCACCTATAAAAAGGGCTGGATTGCCCTGAAGAACCTCAACCTGAACATCAACGCCCTGATGAGCATCGCCGTCACCGGCGCGGTGCTGATTGGCCAGTGGCCGGAAGCGGCGATGGTGATGTTCCTGTTCACCGTTGCCGAGTTGATCGAAGCCAAGTCCCTGGACCGTGCGCGCAACGCCATCAGTGGCTTGATGCAGATGACCCCGGAACAGGCCACGGTGCGGCAGGCGGACGGTTCGTGGGCGGAACAAGAGGTCAAAAGCATTGAACTGGGTGCCATCGTGCGGGTAAAGCCCGGCGAGCGCATCGGCCTGGACGGTGAGGTCACCGCCGGTCAATCCACCATCGACCAGGCGCCGATCACCGGTGAAAGCCTGCCAATTGAAAAGACCGTCGGCGATAAAGTCTTCGCCGGCACCATCAACCAGGCGGGCTCGCTGGAGTACAAGGTCACCGCAGCGGCCAACAATTCCACCCTGGCGCGCATCATCCACGCCGTGGAACAGGCCCAGGGCGCCCGCGCGCCGACCCAGCGTTTTGTCGACAGCTTCTCGAAAATCTACACCCCGGCGGTGTTCCTGTTTGCCCTCGGTGTGGCGCTGATTCCGCCGCTGTTCATGGCTGGCGCGTGGTTCGACTGGATCTATCGCGCCCTCGTGCTGCTGGTGGTCGCCTGCCCGTGTGCGTTGGTCATCTCCACGCCTGTGACCATCGTCAGCGGCCTCGCGGCGGCGGCGCGCAAAGGCATCCTGATTAAGGGCGGCGTGTACCTGGAAGGCGGTTACAAACTCGACTACCTGGCCCTCGACAAGACCGGCACCATCACCCACGGCAAGCCGGTGCAAACCGATTACCTGGCGTTGTTCCCCAACATCGAAGACAGCGCACCGGCCCTGGCCGCCAGTTTGGCTGGCCGCTCCGACCACCCGGTGTCCCTGGCCATCGCCAATGCGGGTGTGGATAAAAACCTGCCGAGCCACGTTGTGGATAACTTTGCGGCCCTGGCCGGTCGCGGTGTGCGCGGTGATATCAACGGCGAAACCTACCACCTGGGCAACCACCGCCTGGTGGAAGACCTCGGCCTGTGTTCGCCGGAGCTGGAAGAAAAACTCTTCGCCCTGGAAAAACAAGGCAAGTCCGTGGTGCTGCTGCTCGACAAATCCGGCCCGCTGGCGCTGTTCGCCGTGGCCGACACGGTCAAGGACAGCAGCCGCGAAGCGATCCAGCAATTGCATGATCTGGGCATCAAGACCCTGATGCTCACCGGCGACAACACCCACACGGCCCAAGCGATCGGTGCCCAGGTCGGCATCGACCAGGCCCGTGGCGACCTGCTGCCCACCGACAAACTGCAAGCCATCGAAACCCTCTACGGCCAGGGTCATCGCGTCGGCATGGTCGGCGACGGCATCAACGACGCCCCGGCCCTGGCCCGCGCCGAGATCGGTTTTGCCATGGCCGCCGCGGGCACCGACACCGCCATCGAGACCGCCGACGTGGCGCTGATGGACGATGACTTGCGCAAGATCCCGGCATTCATTCGGCTGTCGAGGCAAACGTCGAGTATCCTCAAGCAGAACATCGCCCTGGCGTTGGTCATCAAGGCGATCTTCCTCGCCGTGACCTTCCTGGGCATGGCCACCATGTGGA
Source organism: Pseudomonas sp. 18.1.10 (assembly GCF_024655625.1). NCBI lineage: Bacteria > Pseudomonadati > Pseudomonadota > Gammaproteobacteria > Pseudomonadales > Pseudomonadaceae > Pseudomonas > Pseudomonas sp. 18.1.10. Next base: position 1,037 of record NZ_JANLGL010000354.1, on the reverse strand, counting down.
TGGCGGTATTCGCCGACATGGGCGTGAGCCTGCTGGTGGTGTTCAATGGCCTGCGCCTGCTGCGCAAATAGATGATGAGAGGGTGGTGTGCTGAGTGCCGAGCTAAAGGCGTTTTTCATGGTCGCGCGACTGGGCAGCATTACCCAGGCGGCGAAAAAGCTCGGCCTCAGCCAGCCCACGGTCACTACGCAGATCCGCAACCTGGAAAGCCAGTACGGCGTTGAGCTGTTCTACCGTGGCGGGCGCCGCCTCACCGTCAGCGACGAGGGCGCGCGGTTGCTGCCGATGGTCAAGGCACTGTTGCAGCAGGAAGCGGACATCGAGTTTTTCCTGCGCAACAACGGCCAGGTCCAGGGTGCTTTGCGGATTGCCGCGACGGCGCCGTATTACATCCTCGACCTGGTCAAAGCCTTTCGCGAACGCCTGCCGCAAGTGGACGTGTCGGTGGAAATCGGCAACTCCCAGCAGGTGCTGGAAGCCCTGGACGATTACCGCGTCGATGTCGCCGCATCCTCGCAACTGCTCGAAGACCCGCGCCTGGTCCGCCGCGTGCTGGGCACCGACCCGCTGGTGCTGGCGGTGCATCGCGACCATCCCCTGGCCAAGCTCGACCATGTGCCCCTCAGCGCACTGGCCGGGCACACCTTGTTGATGCGCGAAGCGGGCTCGACCACGCGGCGGCTGACGGAAGCGATGTTGCAGGGCGCCAACGTGAGCTACGGGCCGCTGCTGGAAATTGGCAGCCGTGAGTCGATCCGTGAAGCAGTGTTGCGCAATATCGGCATCAGCATCATTGCCCGCCAGGAAGTGCCCCATGACCCGCAGTTGCGCGTGCTGACCATCGAGAATGCGCCGCAGATCCCGGAGTATCTGTATTGCCTCAAGGAGCGCAAAGGCGCGCGGTTGCCGGCGGCGTTTCTGGGGTTGGCGCAGGAAATGTCGCCGCTCTGAACGCTATGGTGGTCTTTAGGGCCTCTTCGCGGGCAAGCCCGCTCCCACATTTTGACCGTGTGAACCCGATCAAGTGTGGGAGCTGT
>NZ_JANLGL010000353.1:0-3839 GCF_024655625.1 Pseudomonas sp. 18.1.10 | reverse complement strand
TACAGTGTTTCAGTCACATAGTTGTTGACTGACCCACCGCTTTCGCGAGCAAGCCCGCTCCCACACAAGCCAGCTCCCACATTGGGTTCTGCGTGTTGATCAAGTATCCAGTTTGTTTTCCAGCACTTCGCTGGTCTTGGCGTCGAGCTTGATGTCCCACTTTTTGCCGCTGGTGTCGGTCAGGTCCACTTCGTAGACCAGGCGACCGGCTTCGTCGTCCAGCTCGGTGTCATTGATGGTGGCGCCAGGGTGCTTGGCCAGGGCGTCTTTGTTGAGCTGCTCGAAAGGCTTCACCGCACCGGACTGCAACAGGCCTGGGATCTGGTCAGGGCGCACGTCGGCCTGGGCCAGGCCGGCGGTCAGGGTCAAGGCGGTGGCGGCGAACAAAGCGGTCAGGGTTTTCATCGTGTGTATCCTTTTCGGGTGAGCTGTTTAAGTGGCCTCAGGTTAGCCAGCGCAACTTAATTCACCCTTAATTAATTCAAGCAGTTGCGCAGTTTGTTCAATCCGCCGGGCGCGCGGGATTTCATGCTGGGTCCTCACTTGAAGGGAGACTCGGATGAAACGGTTAGTCAGTTGGATCTATGCGCCGGCATTTCTGCTGGGCTTTGTCGGTTGGGCACTCTGCCAACCGCAGTGGTTGCTGTTGATCTTTGCCACGGCGGTGGCGGTGTCGTTCCTGGCGGAGCAGTGGTTGCCCTACGAGCCGCAGTGGAATCGCAGCCTGGGCGATCGGCGCCGCGACACTTTGCATACGCTGGTCAACGAAAGCCTCAACGCCCTGGGCCTGTTGATCCTGCCGGGGCTCACCGCGTTACTGGCGTTCGACGGTATCTGGCCGCGAGGCTGGCCGCTGTGGCAGCAGCTGCTGATGGCCATCGTGCTGGCCGACGCGGGCATCACCTTGATGCATTACGCCAGCCATCGCATCGCGCCGTTGTGGCGTTTGCATGCGGTGCACCACAGTGTTCAGCGCCTCTATGGTTTCAACGGTTTGATGAAACATCCCCTGCACCAAATGCTCGAAGCCACGGCAGGCCTGCTGCCGCTGATCCTGCTGGGCATTCCCCTCGACGTGGCGCTGTTGCTGGCGCTGGCGATCGCGGTGCAGTTGCTGTTGCAGCATTCCAACGTCGACATGCGCCTGGGGCCGCTGCGCTGGGTGTTCGCCTGGGCACCGGTGCATCGCTTTCACCATATGAAATACGGCCGCGCCGGGGATGTGAATTTCGGCTTGTTTTTCAACCTGTGGGACTGGCTGCTGGGCACGGCGTTTTACCGCGATGACTACCGCATGGGCCCGGGGGATCTGGGCATTGGCAGCCGGTCGGATTTTCCAGTGGACTATGGCGCGCAATTGCGTGATCCGTTCAGGCCGGTTCGTACCGGCAAGGAGCCGCCATTGCCCGAGGCGTTACGGTAGCAATTGCACATCCAGCTGGCGCAATGACGCCGCCGCCGTGACGCCGAACAACTGCTTCATGGTCCGCGAAAAATGCGCCGAATCGGCAAACCCCGCGCCGTGTGCGGCTTGGGTCAGCGTGTTGCCGGCGAGGGCCAGTTGCAGGGCGACACGCAACCGTCGCCACAGCACCAGGCGGCGCACGGGCACACCGAGGCGATGGCTGAACAGGCGCTCCAACTGGCTGAGCGACAGGTGCGCCGCCTCGGCCAACGCCTGGGCGGACACCTTGCCGCCCAGCTGTTGATCGAGGGCGCTGAGGGCGCGCTCCAGGCGTGGCTCGTCCAGGCTGCGCCGGGGCAGTTGGCGCAAGGCGTCCAGGGACAAGTCCGCGTGCAGCAAAGGGGCGATATCAAACACGGCAGGTTCGGCATACAACACCGTGACCTCGCCCTGTGTTTCAAGAATGGCGTGGGTGTGTCGCGAAGGGATAAACAGGCGATGGGCCGTGGTGACCTGGCCCTCCAGGCTGACCGTGATCGGTGAGCCCTTGCTGCACATCAACTGATGCGCATAGTGCGCATGGGGCGCGGTGCGCCCCAGCTCGCCGAGGATCAGGCCGTAGTCACGGCCTAACCACAAGCGGCCCGACCATTCGGCCTTCACTCAGTACTTATAGTCGTTCAGCAGGTCTTGCACGCTGGACGACGGCCAGCGCTTGTAGAACTTCAACAGTTCGGCGGCGCGGTTGGTGAAGATGCCATCGACGCCGGCCTTCATCACTTTGTCGAAATCCACCGGCTCATCCACGGTGTACACGTGCACCAGCAGGCCTTTGTCGTGGGTCAGCTTGTTCATCTCTGGCTTGACCAGGTCCGAATAGCTTTGATCGCCGTGCGCGGTCAGCTCTGCCGAAGGACCGGTGCCGATGGCGCCCAGGCTCTTGGCTTCGTCTACCCACTTTTCGAACTCGGCGGCGTCTTTCGGCTCTTGCTTGGCGTAGTAGGCGGCCTTGGTGGTTTCGCCGGACTCGGCAAACGTCTGCTTGGATTTTGGCTCGATGCTGCCTTCACCCACCCACAACAGCAGGATTTTCGGGGTGTTCGGCATTTCTTTCTGCAGCTCGACCAGGCTGGATTTTTCGAAGGTTTGCAGGACCACGCGGCCCTTGCCCTGGCCGACACCGGTGTTGCTCTTGCCCAGTTTGGAACCGGCGGAACTCAACCAGCCTTTATCCAGCAGCTTGTTTTTCAGGTCGGCTTCGATGCCCGGGAATTGCTTGGGCTCCTTGGTCTCGATGTACAGGCCGGGTTTGTGCTGCGGGTTGCCTTCGGCGATCTTGATGATGTCGTCCAGGCTCTGGATTTTCAGGCCGACGAAGCCCGGGCGCGCACGGTCGGGGTAGGCGGCGTTGAACCAGCTGCCGGCGTCGAGGCTTTGCAGTTCTTTCCAGGTGAATTCGTTGGCCGGCGCGTCTTTGCGCTCGGGGAACTTGGTGGCCACGTCGGTGGTGCGCTGCAGGTTGTTGTCATGCAGGGCGAACAGCACGCCGTCCTTGCTGCGCTGCAAGTCCAGTTCCAGGTAGTCGGCCCCCAGGTCGCGGGCGACCTTGTAGGCAGCGGCGGTGGATTCGGGGGCATCGTAGGATGCGCCACGGTGGGCGATGACCGCCGGGTACGGAATGCCTTCGTTGGTTGCCAATTCAGCCGGGCTGATCGGGTCGGCAGCCTGTGCTTGGCCAAGGCCCAGCATCAGTGCGAGCAGCAGGGCGCTCTTGGTAAACGTGACCGGCATATGCGAAGTCCTTTCGAGGAGGTAGCTTTTAGAAGGCCTCCTTTTTAACAATTGATTGCGAATGGCGCTATCACCAAACCGACATTAACGTGCGTGGGCGTCAATTTTCTCGGTTTTTTTGTGGTGCATTGCAGTAACCTTGCGTGAAGCTGCCCCATCAGAGGGCCGCAATTTCTGCCACGCGTGTAAACCATCTTTCCAGTCCTAGTGGGACTTTTCAGTGAGGTTTACCATGCGCATCACTTCCGAGCTTATCTGCCAGGCCGCCGACCAACTCCACGGATTTGTTGGCCTGAACCGCAAGACCGGCCAATACATCGTGCGTTTCAGCGAAGACTCCTTCGGCATGGACGTGGCCGATGACGGCATCATCCCCACCGCCGAATTTGTCTGGCTGCCGGCCACCGATGACACCATGACCTTGTCGCGCGAGCGTATCCAGTTGCTGCTGGACCAGAATATCGACGACCGCATCAACATCAGCGAGCCGCTGCGGGTGTATATGCGCCGGGTGGAGATTCCGCAGATCAGTGCGTTGCGTAGTTTGGTGAGTTAAGTCACCACACATCTTCATCCTTATGAAGATCCAAATGTGGGAGCGGGCTTGTGTGGGAGCGGGCTTGCTCGCGAATGCGGTGGGTCA